>NZ_QAIM01000426.1:15606-16651 GCF_003061035.1 Acidovorax sp. HMWF018 | reverse complement strand
GTGTTGGTGATGCCATCGCCATAGGCGCTCTTTTGCTGTCCGCGTACGCCACTTGGACGACGTTCAGATTCAATCAGAAACAGAACAAGTTGATTGAGAGCCAGGATCGACTGAACAAGCTACTTCTGGAAAAAGAAGCCACTGAAATCCTCAACATTAAGAAAGCGGACCTCGGCGCGACGTTCATCAAGATCGGCAGCAACAACCGACGGCTGAAAATCTGGAACAAGGGGAAATCGGCCGCGCGCAACGTGTCGCTGTCGTTTCCCGATGGCAACGACTGCCTGGTTCAATCGGACATCGACTCGAAATTTCCGCTAGAGACACTGGACACGCTCCAGTCGGTGGAATTGATTGCGTCCATATCACTGGGTAGCAAAAGCAAGCACTCCATCAAGCTGACGTGGAGCGACGATTTCAGCGATCACAACGAGAAGGTGGTCTACCCGACGATCTGAAAAGATGCCTGCGCAAGGCCACTGGCTAGGAATAGAGCTGGCCGTCGGGACAAAGCAGACCAAACCACCGCTGCAGTTTCTTTTCTCGCGTGGCGAACGATCCTTCCAGTGTTCCCAACAGGAGGTAGTGCGCGTCGAGAACATCGTGCTCGATTTTCTCGTAGGCTTTTCCGCTCAGTGTGTCGGGAACACGTCCACCATAACGACAATATGCGTCCAGCGCGAAAAGCAACTGGACCTGCTGCCAACGAAATAGTGCCCAATCCCGGGTCATGATCGTGGCAGGCGGTAGTGGAAGTTCGCCCGAAGGGACTTCCAGGCTCCCGTAGAACTTCAACATTGCATCGGTATTGGTCGCGATGACCTCCTCGGCGGCCTCCCGCAGTGACTGTCGCTCCGCGCTGGTGCCTTCCAGAAGATTTGGGATTAGGGTCGGAATCAAGCGCACCCGGTCAAGAAATCGTTCGACATCTTCACGAAGTTCCGCCGTCTGCTCCTGAAGCGCCTCAGCCGCCGAAGGCGGCAGCGCGTAGTTCGCGCCGGTCAGCGCCTCGTTGAATTGGAAGCGGATATCCTCGTACCGCGTA
>NZ_QAIM01000426.1:0-15596 GCF_003061035.1 Acidovorax sp. HMWF018 | reverse complement strand
TGTTTCAGCAGCGCCCCTACGTGATTGACCAAGATCACCGGGTTCTCGATCTTGGGAAACTTGGCGAAGCAGCGCGAGCGTCCCGGTTCGGACGACGAGATCAACTCGTAGAAAAGTACGTCGGCCATCAGCAACTGGTGCGACTGCGCGAGTTGCAGCATGTGCGCCGCCGTCGATCCTTGCAGGTAGTTCTTGTCGAGAACAATCGTGGGCTTTGCCATTGAAGTCCGGATCAGCTAAAGGTCGCCGCCTGGGGCTTGGCTTTCTCCCATGCCTTGCGCGCTGTGTTGTACTCAGCCTTGATGCGGTCCATCTGTGCCAATTCGTCAACCACGAAATCAATCGTCAACGGCACTTCGTGGAAGTCTGGCGAGTGGGAGTGAGCATCGATGTATCGGGATAACATCACCATGCGCGTGTGAACCTGTGCAGCAATGCCTTCATCAAAATACACCTGACTGAGGGTGAAGGTGATGTTCTCCCGCCAGCGGCGCACGACATTGCCGAACAGCTTTCGCTGAATGAAGTCCTCATAGGCGGTACGCAGGCTGCCACACGCCTTCTCCAGGCTGTCGCGCTGCTTGTCGCCATCCAGCGTGCGGGCGACGTCAAGGTGCTTTCGTGCGCGATCGTGTGCAGCACCTTCGTAATGTTCGTGAGGGAAGGCCAGGCTGTCGATGACACCTGGCTCTTCGGCCTCGCCACGCCACACGGTCCGGCCCGCGAAATCGACACCCTTTTCCACCGCAGCCGTCGCCAGATAGTTCGTAAACAGGATGTCGTGCGTAAAGACGATCACCTGCCGCTTGGCGGCTTCGTCCACCAGGCGTTGTGCGATCGCCTCTTTGCGTACATGGTCCATCGAGGTCACGGGGTCATCGAACACCACGCCCAAACAGGAACCGTTGAGTTCCACTTCAGTGAGAAAGTCGGCCAATGCCGCGGCGGTCTGTTCGCCCTCGCTCAGCACCGAAGACGGGTCGATGCCGGCCACGCTGGCGTTGGCAATCTCGATTTTGCGATCAGTCGTTCCAGCATCGCCCGCGAAGCGGAATTGCACCGGCAGCTTGAGCTGCAGGGCGGCGCAGTTCTCCGTGAATCGCGCGATGAAGCCCTGCGCCACCAGTTCTGTGGCCAGCGCTTTCTGCTTGCTGGTCACTTCGCGTTGGGATACGGCAAAGCCGCGGATGCACGAATTGGCCTTCACCACCCATTTGAGGTCTGCCACCGCCGCAGCGATGGCATCGTACTGGCCGGAGAGCACCTGGCGATCGAGTAACAATCGCTCCTCTGCCATCAACGACCCCATCAGTACCTTGGGGTCCTTCTGTCGCAAGGCATCGTTGTCGGATTTCAGGCGCTCAACCAACTCCGTGATGCGTACCGAGACCGGGTCATGGTCCAACATGCTCAAGCCAGGGTCGAAGGCACCGGCAACCGCCCGCGCCAATGCTCCGATGACTTCCCGATAGCCTTCGACATGACTGGAAACCGCCGCGGCCATTGCGGCATCCACCTCGGTCAAGGTCCGGCGCGCGACACTGCCCTCGTCGAAGAAGGCGAGACTGATCTTCGACAACTTCGTGCCATACCCTGCGAGCGTTGTCTTGGCCTGGCCAAGCTGCGCTTCGACACCACTGGTTGCGAACTGATAGAAGCGGGTCAATCGTGCAATGCCGTCTTCGTCGAGAACCTGATGGCAAAGCACGCATCGGGCCGCATCCGCCTTCGGTGGAAACGCCTCGTCAGGATAGGCTTCGGCGTTGTAAGCAATGGCCGCAGCCAGCAGGTCACGCCATGCTGCTGTGCCGATGGGCTGCACCGGCTCCTCGCCCAACTGTGCCGCTGAGAGCGCTGACGCCTTTTCCGTCAGCGTCTGAATCTGCTTGACGGCATTGGTGATCTGTTCCGCGACTGCAGGCGATACAGCCATGTGCAAACCTGAGATCGATGCTTTCAGTGCGTCCAGATCGATGATGCGCTGCTCATTCTGGCGAATGATCTCCTTGGGATCGGTGGTCCTGAGTGTCGCGAGTTGCTGGACAACCGATTCCAGGCGCGCGCGCTCCTCGTCGCCGAAGGCGGCCAATGCCTGCAAGCCAACGAGGTCCGTCTGTGCCGTCAGGGTGATCAGCAGCGAAGCGACTTCGGACGTGCTGCCTGGAATCGCGAACTTGTCCGTAGCGTGGGAACGTAGAGCGATGTCATCGCGCAGCTTGCGCTGGAGCTTTCCGAAGACCTCCACCATGCGGGGAAAAACATCGAACAGATAAGGCATGACTTGGAAGGCATTGCGCTCATCCAGATGGACACGCACGCAGGTCGAGTCGAACACCGCGAAGTTGTCGCGCAGTCGCTGGCAAGGCTCCTTGTAGACAAATGTCGTGTTGGAGCCGTCGTCGAAGGCAAACGTCGCGCTAGGCGTGGGTTGTTTGTGCTTGGCCAACTTCACATCGCCGAGAATCGCGGTTTGCTTGGAACGGGTGAAGCATGCGGCTTTGAGCACTCGCGCATAGCCGGACTTGCCCGCACCGTTGGGACCATAGATCACAGTGAGCTTGCGCCCGAAAGTCAGTGTTTCACCCGGCGCCAGGGCGTTGACGCCGGTCAGTGCGGTCATGGCGGTCACTACGCTTGAGTCCGTTGTGGGGCCGCCTTGGATCTGGGGCAAGGCGATGTCCCATGTGGCGCGTGGCATCTCCGTGGTGGCCAGTTGCTGGTCCATCAAGTACTCGCGGTAGACCTCATCCAAAGCCTCGTCCGGGAAATCGACGGCGCCAACGAGTTTGACCAGCAGGCACCGCTGCCAGTTGGAAAGCGTCTTGCCCCAAGCGGACAGCGCATCGAAGACATTGAACGCCGCTTGCGACATGAAGATTCCTTGTTTTAAGCCATTTGAATCTCGTTCAACAGGCTGGGACGGTCTATTCAGAGGAGGCAGGTGATTGTCGTATCACGATACAACAATCGATCAGGACGGCGTTGCGACGCCTACGAAAAGGACACTGCCGCTTTCTGCACGCCATCCAGTTTTCTATGGATCAGTGAAACCAGCGTCAAGATGTCGAGCGCATCCTGCTCAGACATAGGCCAATTCGTCTTCGGGGCATGGGCCAAGGGATTGCGCACGGCGCCGAACAGACCGATTAGCAAGTTCGCAAATCCTCTCTGCTCGCTCTTTTCGGACTCGGTGCTCAGTGGTCCCAAGACCAAGATTGGCTGCTGACCCGCGAACGCCTTGTTCACCAAGTCGGCACCATCGCCGGTCAACCCCGACAGTATGCGAATTCGCTCGGCGACACCCTTGCTCGCCTCGAAGACCGCATGAAAATAGTTCTCGTCCAACAGCTCGGCTCGGCAGTAATTCAAGACCTCCGCATGGACGACTCTGCTTTCCAGCGCCGCCTTGAGACGTCCAGCGCGTGCGCGGGCTGCATCCAACGTCGTCGCCTTGTCGGCATATCCCACCTTGCCATCGTCGCGAACATAGAAGCCAGAGAACGCCAGCACGACATTGAGTTCATCCCGCAGCCAAGCAAATGTTCCAGGATCGCGCACGTAGTTCACCGGGTTCATTGCGCGGTTGATGAACATAATCAGATGGTTGCCTCGCTGATGCTTGTTCTGCAACTCGGCGAGCGCGTTGAACAACCGCTTCCACTTCGTCATGCCCGGCGATGGGTCGATCACTTCCATCTCTTGCAGCAGCCTCCCAATCTGTGTGCCACTCAAGCCGCGCTCGGTGTCTGCAAGCACACGGCAGGCAGCTTCAAGATGCTGAGAACTGAACAGGTCAATTTGCGCCGCCATTGCCGACCTCTCCGCGTTTAGCGGACGACAACATCGAACGGTGCATGCACCGAGCGAAAGGTAGCGAGGATGCGGTCACGGGCGCAATCCAGTTCGTCCGCTACACGAGAACTGAGCATGTAGGTGGGGCAGTCCGCCTTGCCGCATTCACAATGCCGGATCTCGCCTTCTCGGAGGCGAGAGACGAAGATGCGGCGCAGTTCATCGACTTGACGCACAACCTGGGCCAGCACCTTGCGAACACGCTGATCTCTGATGTGATGGATCGATGGAATGCGCCGAATTTCGGTGCCTTCACGTGTTCTCCACGCTCCGGTGTTGAGTGCTCGAATGGTGTCCTCAACAGCTTGCTGGAAGGCGGGTAGCGAACTTTCCTGTTGAAAAGGTGTGCGAAAAGCAGGCCGGTCGAATACGGCAGCCATCAAACCCAGCGCCTCGGCGTCGGATAAGCCAGGGAAGTCATCAACGAATTTTCGGATCTCAGCTTCGGCTTCGGGGAACTCGACTCCCTGGACGAAGCGGTGCAAGAGGTATTCGCCACGCAAACGCAGGTTCTCCTCGAACTCGACGCTCGACCAGATCGTCACATGCGCTACGCCAAGTGCAGCAGCGCTATCGCTGATCCGTGTTCTGCTGGCGTCAGAGACTGCACCACGACAGATGAATTTGAAAGCATCTGGCGTACCGCCAGTAGCCTCGACAGCCTTCTCCATATCGGTTCGGGCTTTCGCCAGGGTCAGCATGTCACGATTAGCGCACTGGATAATCGTCTTGCGCGAAGGTCGATCGTCAAACTCCTCGATTCCGAAGATGTCTCGTCCCTGGTCGCTACCCGATTGGCCGTGCCAGATCAGGTCGCGCCAGCCGGTACGAACGTGATAAGCAAAAGCAAGGCGCTCAAATTGAACGCCGCTGTAGTCTTCAAAGTGAATCGGATGAACGATGCTTGCCATAGGCATCGAACATCAAGCCGCGTGCGCCGAGGGCGCAGAAGCCAGCGGCTGCACAGCCAAGCGTAGGCCCATCGTCTTGAGGATGGCGGTCAAGCTGTTCAGGGCGGGATTGCCCTTCGGCGACAACGTGCGGTAAAGCTGCGTCGGGTTAAGGTGAGCCTGTTCGGCCACCGCCTGCACGCCGCCGACTGTCTGCGCAAGCTGGCGCAGCACGGTCATCAGTTCGGCTTGGTCGCCATCGGCCAGGATGTTGTTGATGACTTCAAGTGCGAGCGCCGGATCGTTGCGGTACAGCTCGGCCATCGCCTCGTCATGGGATTTGCCTCTCATTCGTCGATTCTCCGTTGCCAGTCCTGCCAATAGCCCACCGCCCGGTCAATGTCCGCATCCTGGGTGCGCTTGTCGCCACCACACAGCAGCAGCACCAACCGTTGCCCCGCTAGGCCGTAATAAACCCGATAGCCAGGCCCCGCGTCGATGCGCAGCTCCCACACGCCATCTCGGCAAAACTTGTGGTCGCCGAAGTTGCCTTGCTCGATACGGGCCACGCGGCGGATGACCGCCACCTTGGCTTGTGCATCACGCAAGCGCCGCAGCCAGTCGGTGTAGAGATCCTTCTGTACGTCGGCCGAGAGGTAGTGCTCGATTCGGTACATTGTTATTTTCGTTTATAGACGAATGGAAGTCAAGGAGAAGGGGCGAGCCCGCGTCCACATTTCCGAGACACTGTCTCGGATTTCCCGGGTGGGCCTCCTTCTCATGCTTCGACCTCCGCCTGGCGTTGCGCACCCGTGATCGTCTTGCGCCGGGCCGCCACTAGTTCGGCCGCTTGCCGCACCGGATCGTCCTCGGTATGGACGTAGCGCATGAACATCGCCGCGGTCTTGTGCGCTGTCAGCGCCATGCCGACCTTTAGGGGAACGCCCGAATTGGCAATGTCGGTCGCCGAGCGGTGGCGGATACCGTGAGTGCCGACCTTCGGCACACCGGCACGGTCAAGGATGCGCCGCCACGCCTGATAGTAGGTGTGGGTGCTGAGGGGCTTGCTGTGGTCGAGGATCGCCGGGCAGACATAGGGCGAATCGCCGTAGCGAGGAGCATTGGTCAGCCGCCGGCGGGCTTCCTCACTCAAGGGCTTGGACATATCGCCGGTCTTGCTGTCCGGCCAGACCACCCGGCCGTTGGGTAGGTCGAGCCAATCCCACTGCAAGAGCAGGACTTCCGACATGCGTGCGGCGAACTCGAATTGCAGCCGGACTGCCAGCAGGTGGGTGGGATGCTCCAAGCCTTCGGCCTCGGCCTTCTCCAGATAGGTGAACAGCTTGGTCATCTGGTCGTCGGTGATGAGCCGGGTCGAACCCTTTTCCGGGTACTTGGGGACGTGGCGGCACGGGTTGGAGCCATCGGGCCGGTAGCCCCACAGCTCGGCCAGGTTGAACATCTTGCGGACGAGCGACAGCACCCGGTTAGCCTGGGTGGGCGACTTCTCCATGCGCTTCATCAGCGCGGTGATGTCGTGGCGTGTGACCTCGTGAACCTTCTTGCTGCCGAAGGCCGGGATGACGAAGCTGTCGATCTGGTACTGGTAGCCGGCCTGTGTGCTGGGCTTGTTGTGCGGCTTGGAGTGGTCGTCCATGAACCGGCCGCACAGCTCCTTGACCGTCGGCGCCTTGCGGGATTCGGCCTTGTCGAGTCCGGGATCGCCCCCGCGCCGGACTTCGGCCAGCCAGTCTTGCGCAAGCAATCGCGCCTGTTCGACCGTCAGTTCGCCGAACTGGCCGATTGCCGGCTTGCGCCGCACGCCGGAGTTCGTGCGGTACTGAACCATGAAGACCTTGCGGCCCGTTGGTGTAATCTTGCACAAGAAGCCCGGAACGAGCGTATCCCGGAGTTCCACGTCGCAGGTTTGAGCCTGCGATGTGTCAACGACGGACTTGGTGAGTTTGACCTTCGCCATGAGGTGCTCCTGAAAGGCCCCGATTCCAGGGGCCGGCTAGGAGCCAGGCGGAGGGGAACCGGGGCGGTTTGCATCGCGCACCGGGATATGATCGAAGGCACTGGCCTCGGGGAAAACCTGCTGCAGCAAGCCTCATCCAAGCCCATCCTTAGTCCGGTGCGGATGCCATGCTCAGGCTTAAAATCCGCCGCTTTCCTGAAAAGGGGCGTGCCGGTTCGACCCCGGCTCGGGGCACCACTACGATTCAATCATGTCAAGTTACAACGCTCCCTTCGAAATCCACGTCCACGGACAGGTTCTCTTGCGCGCTGATGTCAGTTTTGACCAGCTCCAGGAGGCGCTCAAACCCCTGTGGAAGTACGCTGGAGCCCGTTCGCTGGCCGATGGCGCGGCCAGTGCCTATGAGGAAGAACCTGGCATCAAGTACGACGCGCAGGAGCACTTGCTGCAGATGTGCTGGACGGTACGGGGTGACGAGGATTTCCGCCAGTCGCTCGACGAGATGTGCATGAGCCTCAATGAGCTGGCGGAGCAAGGCGCGGCCATCGAGGTCACCTTCTACGACACCGACTTTGATGAAGACGAAGAAGAGCAGGGTGCCGAGTCGCGCGATGACTTCGTGATGCTTTTCGTCGGCCCCACGCCCGCTGCCATCATGCAGGTGCAGCGTGATCTGCTGGTGCAAGACGTGGTGAACATGATGGAGCGCCACTTTGATGGCGCCGAGTTAGGTGGCGTGGTCGCAGAGATCGACAAGCTGTTCAGCCAGCGTTTTGATGCCCTGGTGAACTCCCTGGAGATCGGCAAGCCCCCGCGTGGCCCCGGCGGCCCAGGTGGTGGCCACGGCGGTGGCGGTGGCCGTCGTCCGCGCCACTTGCACTGACCTGCGTTGGCGTGCTGCGCTGAGTGGTGGCGTATGCCTTTCCGTGCATCTCCCTCAGATATCTCCCAGGCATCGGGTCAACTCTCCAAACGCTTCGATACCTCTGAGCGGTCGCGCCACTCCATGCCCTGCGCGTCGCTGCCTTGTTGCCTATGAGCACTGATCTTCCGTATCTGCGTTCTTACCCCGCTTCGTTGCAGGACCAGGCGCGCGATCTGCTGGCACAGGGAAAGCTCGGGGCGGTTCTGCAGCGCAAGTATCCGCAGGCGCACGCCGTGCGCAGCGACAGGGCGCTCTACGACTATGCGCAAGAGCTCAAGGCACGCTACCTGCGCAATGCGGGTACGGTCAACAAGGTGCTGTTCGACAACAAGATCCACGTGGTGCGCCACGCGCTGGGCTTGCACACGGCGGTGTCGCGTGTGCAGGGCAACCGGCTGGCGGCCAAGCATGAGATTCGCATTGCCGCGATGTTCAAGCAGGCGCCCGAAGAGTTCCTGCGCATGATCGTTGTCCACGAGCTGGCCCACCTGCGCGAGAAGGACCACGACAAAGCCTTCTACCAGCTCTGCACCCACATGGAGCCGCAGTACCACCAGTACGAGTTCGACCTGCGCCTGTACCTCACCCATGTGGAGCAGGCAGGCACCCGGCTCTGGGGCAGCGACGCGTCCTGAAGACTCAGAGCCGTCACACCCAGTTGCTTCATAAATGATAGCGACTGGCGCATATGGATTATGCGCCAGAAGCAGATAGAGGCTGAATCAGGGAACTGAAACGCTCCGGCAGTGGCTGGGGGGCAGGTCCAGCCACCGCTGGGCTGCTGCCTCCAGCATGGACACCGGGCCCGTGGTGAGCAATTGCACCGATGGGTTGCTCTGGAGGGGCGGCGGTTGATTGCCCGGGTTCGGTGGCTCGGGCACAGCGAGCAGGCCTGCGGTCTCCAGCAGCCGCCGCGTCTGGCGCGCCACGGGCTCTCCAGTCTCAATGAACTGGACGTCAGGCCCCACCAGTGCGCGCAACTCGTGGGCCACAAAGATGTAGTGGGTGCAGCCCAGCACCAGGGTGTCCATCTGCCCGGGGCCTGTGCCAAAACTGCCCATCGCCTGAAGATAACGTTCGCACAGGCCCCCAGTCTCCGTGGCACCGACAGGACTGCCGGGGGCGGCGGGTGGCAGGGCCACGCTGCGCTCGATGGCGTGCGCCAGACCATCGCAGGGCTGCACTACAAAGTGGGCCTGGTCAGCCAGTGAGGCCATGAGCTTGCCGAACTTGGCGCTGGTCAATGTGCCCCGGGTGCCGATGACACCCACGTGCCCTGTTTTCGTCACTGCAAGAGCGGGCTTGACGGCCGGCTCCAGCCCCACGAGGGGCAACACCGGGTGGCTGCTTCGCACTTCATGAATGGCAGCCGCAGTGGCCGTGTTACACGCCACCACCAGGGCCTTGATGTGGTGCTGCTCGCACAGGTACTGGGTGATGGCATGGGTGCGGGCGGCCACATAGGCGTCGCCACGTTCGCCGTAGGGGGCGTGGCCGCTGTCGGCCAGGTACACAAAGCGCTCGTGGGGCATGGCGGCCAGCAGGGCACGCAGCACGCTCAGCCCCCCGACGCCGCTGTCAAATACACCGATAGGAGAAGAGGCCGACTGCATCAGGGAGCCCATGGTTGGACAAAAGGCTGGATTGTAGGAAAACCGCAGCTCCAGGCTGTATGCGCTGCGTTCTGTTACGGAGTGGGTAAAAACTCTGGCTGTGCGATCAAGCCCGGGGCTGGGCGATGACCGGCGGCGCCATGGAGCACGGGGGGCGGATCGATCAGCGCGCGGATGCTTTGGCCTTGCCGTTGCCACTGGGCGTTGCTTCCGCGACCTCCGGGTGCGACAGCAGGTAGTAGCGTTTGACCACGGCCTTTTGACCCTCTTGGCCCCCGGCGACCAGCTCGCTGCCGATGCTCACCAGCACGCCGGTGGCCTGATTGAGTTGTGCGGCAAACGCGCACAGATACCAGGCAGCCTCTTCGCTCGCCAATTGCGCGGTATCGGTCTGCAGGATGTCGATGCCGTGCTCGCGCCCATACAGGCGCGTGAGCGCGCTGCCCGTGGCGAACGATTGGCGCTTCGGGTCTTTCAGGTCGGGCACGCGTTCAACGGCCTCCCATGCCCAGCGCCGGCTTTCGGGCCACCACGTGCCCAGCAGCTCCGCATCGAACACCGTGCGCTTGCCGCCACGGAGCACGGTGAAGGTCTTGTGGAAAAAGTCCAGCGTGCGCAGTTGGCTGCCCACCAGGTGCTGGCTGTTCAGCAGCTGTTGGCGTTCGATGTGGGATGCGAGGCTGGCGTCCAGCAGCGCTGCGTCGCGGGCGGGCAGTGCACCGCCAAAGGCGGTCTGTGCGTCGCGCTGCGGAACCATGGGCGGGTTGGCGCTGGCCGGCAGCGGCAGGGCGCCGATCAGCGTGGCAAGCAGCAGGGCGTAGAGGGGCTGTCGAAGGGTCTGTGCAAACCCGTGGTTCAAAAGCATGGTGGGGGCGGCAAAAGCCGAAGAAGAGGAGTCGGGTCGAGCCCGTATTTTTGCCGAAGCGGATGCAGGGATGTGCGTCGGGGCGGCCACAAAAAAACCGCCCGAAGGCGGTTCCTTGTCATTGCACTTTGTGGTGCGGCAGGCACCTTGCGGGCCCTGCCACACCAACGCGCATCAGGCGGTGGCGACGCCGATGCCCTTGAACTCGCCCAAGGCGATGCGCTTTTGCCACTCGGCCGGGCCCGTGATGTGGGCGCTGGTGCCGCCGGCATCCACGGCCACGGTCACGGGCATGTCCACCACGTCAAATTCGTAGATGGCTTCCATGCCCAGGTCTTCAAAACCCACGACCTTGGCGGCCTTGATGGCCTTGGAGACCAGGTAGGCGGCGCCGCCCACGGCCATCAGGTAGGCGCTCTGGTGCTTCTTGATGGCCTCGATGGCGACCGGGCCGCGCTCGGCCTTGCCCACCATGGCGATCAGCCCGGTCTGGGCCAGCATCATCTCGGTGAAGCCGTCCATGCGCGTGGCGGTGGTGGGGCCTGCGGGGCCCACGGCCTCGCCCTTGACGGGGTCCACAGGGCCCACGTAGTAGATGACGCGGTTGGTGAAGTCCACAGGCAGTTTCTCGCCCTTGGCCAGCATGTCCTGGATGCGCTTGTGCGCAGCATCGCGGCCGGTCAACATCTTGCCGTTGAGCAGCAGCGTGTCGCCGGGCTTCCAGCTGGCCACTTCTTCCTTGGTCAGCGTGTCCAGGTTGACCTTCTTGCTCTTGTTGTAGTCGGGCGCCCAGTTCACGTTGGGCCACAGGTCCAGGCTGGGGGGCGTGAGGTACACGGGGCCCGAGCCGTCCATCACGAAGTGCGCGTGGCGTGTGGCGGCGCAGTTGGGGATCATGGCGATGGGCTTGCTGGCCGCGTGTGTGGGGTACATCTTGATCTTGACGTCCAGCACCGTGGTCAGGCCGCCCAGGCCTTGGGCGCCAATGCCCAGCGCGTTGACCTTTTCAAACAGTTCCAGGCGCAGCTCTTCAACCTTGTCGAGCGCGGGGCCGCCGGTCTTGGCGGCTTCGGCCTTGGCCTGCAGTTCGTACATGTCCAGGTCGTCCATCAGGCTTTCCTTGGCCATGAGCACGGCCTTTTCGGCCGTACCGCCAATGCCGATGCCCAGCATGCCGGGCGGGCACCAGCCGGCGCCCATGGTGGGCACGGTCTTGAGCACCCAGTCCACCACGTTGTCGCCGGGGTTGAGCATGTACATCTTGGACTTGTTCTCCGAGCCGCCGCCCTTGGCCGCCACGGTGATGTCCACGGTGTTGCCGGGCACGATCTCGGTGAAGATCACGGCAGGGGTGTTGTCCTTGGTGTTCTTGCGGGCGAACTGCGGATCGGCCACGACCGAGGCGCGCAGCGTGTTGTCGGGGTGGTTGTAGCCACGGCGCACGCCTTCGTTGATGGCGTCGTCCAGGCTGCCCGTGAAGCCTTCCCAGCGCACGTCCATGCCCACTTTCAGGAACACGTTGACGATGCCGGTGTCCTGGCAGATGGGGCGCTGGCCGGTGGCGCTCATCTTGCTGTTGGTCAGGATCTGGGCGATTGCATCCTTGGCCGCCGGACTCTTCTCGCGCTCGTAGGCACGGGCCAAGTGGGCGATGTAGTCGGTGGGGTGGTAGTAGCTGATGTACTGCAGTGCGCCGGCAATGGATTCGATCAGGTCTTCTTGGCGAATGGTCGTCGTGGTCATGGCGGTGGGGGTTTTAGGGAAAACGCGAACCCCGAATTATCTCCCGGCGGGCTTGCGCGGGCCTGTCAGGGGCGATGGGGGGTGGTAGCGCGCCATGGCCTTCGGTGGGTATGCTGCGGGCTGGTGTTTCATTCATTCCCATCCGCTCACCGAGCGCGCAAGGCCCTACCGTGAAGACCTCTACCCCCGACGCGACCGCATACCGCACCGAAAAAGACACCTTCGGCCCCATCGATGTGCCTGCCCAGCGCCTGTGGGGGGCGCAGACGCAGCGCTCGTTGCACCACTTCGCCATCTCGGGCGAGCGCATGGCGCCGGAGCTGATCCGGGCGCTGGCCCAGGTCAAGCGGGCCAGCGCCTACGTGAACAACGCGCTGGGCCTGCTCGATGCGGCCAAGACCACGGCCATCGTGGCGGCGGCAGACGAGGTGATCGAAGGTGGTCACCTGCAGGAGTTTCCGCTGGTGGTGTGGCAAACCGGATCGGGCACGCAGACCAACATGAACATGAACGAGGTGCTGGCCAACCGGGCGAGCGAGCTGCTGGGTGGCCCGCGCGGCGAAGCGCGCCTGGTGCATCCCAACGACGAGGTGAACAAGAGCCAGTCGAGCAACGACGTGTTCCCCACCGCCATGCACCTCGCGGCAGTGGACGCGCTGATGCACCGCCTGCTGCCCGCGCTGCACGGCCTGCGCACCACGCTGGCGGCCAAGGCGAAGGCGTTCGACGGTATCGTGAAGATCGGCCGCACCCACCTGCAGGACGCCACGCCCCTCACGCTCGGCCAGGAGATCTCGGGCTGGGTGGCGCAGCTGCAGCATGGCGAGCAGCATGTGCGCGCCGCGCTGCCCCATCTGGGCGAGCTGGCCTTGGGTGGCACGGCGGTGGGCACGGGGCTCAATGCGCCCGCTGGTTATGCGCAGGCAGTGGCCAAGGAGCTGGCCGACCTGACCGGCCTGCCGTTGGTCACCGCCCCCAACAAGTTCGAGGCCCTGGCCAGTTGTGATGCGCTGGTGCATGCCCATGGCGCGCTCAAGACCCTGGCGGCCAGCCTGATGAAGATTGCCAACGACGTGCGCTGGCTGGCCAGCGGCCCGCGCAGCGGGCTGGGCGAGATCACCATCCCCGAGAACGAGCCGGGCTCGTCCATCATGCCGGGCAAGGTCAACCCCACGCAGTGCGAGGCGCTGACCATGCTGTGCGCGCAGGTGCTGGGCAACGACGTGGCCATCAACATCGGCGGGGCCTCGGGCAACTTCGAGCTGAACGTGTTCCGCCCGATGGTGATCCACAACTTCTTGCAGAGCGTGCGCTTGCTGGCCGATGGCATGGCCAGCTTCAACGAGCACTGCGCCGTGGGCATCGAGCCCAACCAAGCGCGTATCAACGACCTGGTGGAGCAGTCGCTGATGCTGGTGACGGCACTGAATCCCCACATCGGCTACGACAAGGCCGCCTTCATTGCCAAGAAGGCGCACAAGGAGGGCACCAGCCTGCGCGCCGCCGCCGTGGCCTCGGGGCATGTGACGGGCGAGCAGTTTGACCAGTGGGTGGTGCCTGCGCAGATGGTGGGGCGCTGAGTCTGCAGGGCTGTTTGGGGGATTACCGTGGCGTTTTTGAGCCAAATGCACCGGTAGCGCTAGTGCTGCATGCTTGAGTAGCTATCAAATTGATAGTTATCGGACCCAGGGGGTGTCGCTGGCAGCCTGCCCGTCAGGCCGCTGGCGTGCCCTCGTGGTTCGGGTCCAGCGCAAAGCCTACGCCATACACCGAGCGGATCCAGTCGCTGCCGTCCGTGCTGGCGGCTTTGAGCTTCTTGCGCAGGTTCTTGATGTGGCTGTCGATGGCGCGTTCGTTCACATCCAGCGTGTCGTCATAGGCCTGGTCCAGCAGCTGGGCCCGCGAGAAGATGCGCCCCTTCTGGCGCGCCAGCACCTGCAGCAATTTGAACTCGCGCCGCGTGAGGCCCAGCGGCGTGCCATGCAGCGTGGCCTGCCAGTGCGACTCGTCCAGCATCAAGGCGGCAAGTGGTGTGCTGGCGGAGGAAGCCTCCTGCGCTGCAGCGGTGCGGCGCAGCACGGCCTTGACGCGGGCCACCACCTCGCGCGGCGAAAACGGCTTGCAGATGTAGTCGTCCGCGCCCAGCTCCAGCCCGATGAGGCGGTCCACCTCTTCCACCCTGGCGGTGAGCATGATGATGGGGTGCTGCGTGTGGCGCCGCGCCTGGCGCAATATCTCCAGCCCGTCGATGCCGGGCAGCATGATGTCCAGCAGCGTGAGGTCGGGCGGCGTGGTAAGCATGCTCGCCAGCGCGGCGCGGCCCTCGGCCTGGTGCTCCACCGCATAGCCCGCATGGCGAAGGTAATCCACCACGATGGCGGCGATATCGGGTTCGTCTTCGACGACAAGGATGCGTGGGCTCATGGTGCCGGGTTGTCCAGAAGGGGCAAGTTCAGTGTGATGCGCAGCCCGCCCAGGGGCGAGGCCTCGGCCGTCAGCGTGCCGCCGTGGGCGAGCACGATGGCGCGGCAGATCGCCAGGCCCAGGCCTGATCCGCCGTGGTCGCGGTTGCGCGAGGTTTCTGCGCGGTACAGGCGCTCAAAAATACGGGGCAGCTCGTGCGCGGGCACGCCGGGCGCGCTGTCGTCCAGCTGCACCTGCAGCTGGGGGGCTCCATCGGCCGGTGGCAGCAGGCGCGCCGCAATGCGCAGCAGGCCGCCCGCGTCGGTGTAGCGCAGGCTGTTTTCCAGCAGGTTCAAAAACACCTGGTGCAGCTGCTGCGCGTCGCCGCGCACCAGGGGGGCCGGCTGGGCGGCGCCTGGTGCGGCCAGGGCATCCAGGCCGCTGGTGTCCACATCGATGCCCGCCTGCGCCAGGCGGGGGCGCATGGAGGCCAGCGCTTCGTTCAGCAGCGACAGCGGGTGCACGGGCACCTGGGCCGAGGGTGCGCTGGTGCCCACCGCATCCAGGCTGGCGCGCAGGTCGCCCACCAGCTGGATCAGGCGCATCACCTGTCGGTGCAGGCGCAGCGCGGTCTTGTCGTCAAAGGGGCGGATGCCATCCTGCACGGCCTCGATCTCGGCGCGCATGGCGGCCAGGGGGGTGCGCAGTTCGTGGGCCACGTCGCCCAGCCATTGGCGGCGGCTGGCTTCGATGCTGCCCAGTTGTTCGGCCATGGTGTTGAAGGTGCGGGCCAGTTGGGCCAGCTCGTCATTGCCGTGCACGGGCACGCGGGTGTGCAGGTGGCCCTGCGCAATGCCGCGTGCGCCGGTGGCCAGGGCCTCGACCGGGGCCAGCCAGCGCCGTGCCAGCCAGCCCGACAGGACCAGCGCCAGCGCCAGGCCGACCAGGCCCGTCCACGCCACAAAGCCCAGGTGCTGGGCCAGAAAGGCCTGGTCGGCATCGCTGCGCACGCCCTGCGGTGGCGCCAGCACCAGGTGCCCGATGGTCTGGCCGCCGGCGCCACGCAACGCCAGGCGTGCGCCCCCCGGCTGCGGCGGTGTGCCTGCGACCAGCTGATCTTGTGCATCGAGCAGGCCCAGGCGGGGGTAGATGTCATCCGGGTGGCGCTGGGGTGGCGCTGGGCCCCGGTCCAGGGGCCGCAGGTCGCCGGGCGGAGGTGGGGGCTGGCTGTTGCCAAGGTCAGTGCCACGGCCGCGGCCACCGTCACTGGCATTGGAAGGAGGGGGGGTGACCGTGCCAGGCGTGCCAGGAGGCTCCGACGGGAGGC
>NZ_QAIM01000425.1:7946-11896 GCF_003061035.1 Acidovorax sp. HMWF018 | reverse complement strand
GTCTCGGGGCGCACACGCAGGCTGGCTGTGGGAGCCGTCGGGGCGGCAGCCGAGGGGGCGGCGCGCTGGGCCACTTGCTCGGCAGGGTCTCGGGTGTCGGTGCCTGTGAGGCTGCGGCCGCCTTCGATCAGCTTGTCTGCTCCGAAGTAACCGGCCGCGCCGCCAGCGAGCCCCAGCAAAGGGGACGCGATAGGCGCTAGCGGGCCGGCGAAAGCCCCAGCAGTGGCGCCCAACTTTGCCCCTAACCCGGCTGCCGCCATGCGGCCACCAGCGCCTGCCACCTGAGTGGCTACGTCGACCCCAGTGGTGCCAGGGTCCGTGGCAACCGATACGACCCCAGGTGCTTCTGCAGCAACCCCGAGAGCAGCGCCGCCGGCACGGGAGGCGAAGCGCCCCGCATTGCCAAACGCCCCGCGAAGACCTGTTTCCGGCTTTGTGGGGCCGAAGTATGCTTTGTTACCTTCGGCGGCATTAAAGGCCCCGCGCAGAGCGTTCCCCGCACGCTGCACCCCCGAGAGAGGTGTGTTGGGAGGAGCGACCGGGGGCGCAGCGTTGCGGAGGGACGGCCCCCCTACGTTGGGGTTCCCGGGCCCAGGATCTCGGGCGAAAAGGCGGGAATCAGCGCTGCCCTGCCAAGGGCGCTCGGTAACGTCGATGCCAGGGATGGCCATGGGTGTTCCTTCGTTGGAACACCTTCACAGCCGTCAGACTCCGGTGGGTTTGCAGGGATTTTACTCGGGGTTGCGCTCGTTGGACCACCAACTCGATCTGCTGTGGTCCACGCCCTTTATCTCGCGCGACTGGGGAGGCGGTGGAGGGCTCCACTCACCGCCAGTACGTCGGCTGTAGACCTCTGCAGCAATCATGCGCCCTGTTTCGTTTAGGACGTTGGCATGAATCAGAGCTTTGATAGCCGCGGGCGGGAGCGCCTCAAGAGCGCTGTAAGCGTCCACTGTCACCCCAGCATCTTTGCGACCGCCGCAAATGATTCCGCCAACTTAGGCACCACCACATACTTCATGGCCAGCACAGCTGCTGCGACGGCCACGACAAACAGGGTGCGCTCTCCAAGGGATGAGGCTGACCACATCTCGCGGAAGCGCCCCAGACCTTTCTCGATAGGGTCGTTGAACTTCTTCATGTCCGTTCTCCTTGCCCCTAGTTTACGCCGCTTCTTGGACGACCAGCGAATTCATGCCGCTCATGGCGGTGCCGGCCAGTTGGGCGTAGATGTTGGCCGATTGGTTTGCCAGATTGGCGATCGTGCCCTGGAAGCTGGTCATGCTGGTGATCTGCCCAAGCTGAGCGCGCAACTTCATGTCGGCGTAGCTGACCTGGACGTCGGCCTTCGTCTTGTAGTAGGTCTGCGCCAGTGTGGCGTAGCTGACCGCCGCCTGGGTCTTGGCCTGGAAGGCGATGATCTTCTGGCGTTCGTTCTCCAGCCGCGTCCGGGCCACCTCCCCTTTGGCGGTCACGACTGCGGAGTACGCGCGCACGGTCGATTCGTACTGGCGCGAGCGCGACTCGTTGGTGAGCGCAGCTGCGCGCACTGCCTCGGTCTGGGCCTGGATCTTCGCCTGCCAGCCACCGACTTCGGCGCTGTACGCCTGCACCTGGGTACCGAAGATCCGTGCCTTGACTTCTTCGCCGCTCAGCGCCGCAGAGTAACCCTGCCATTCGGAGTTCTTCGCCTGCACCCGGGCGGTGTAGGCCTGCACCTGGCTCTGGAACAGCTCCAGCTTGAGCTTCTCCATGCTGGCCTTGGCCACCACCGCGTCGATGCGGCTGCGGTACACGCTGGCGAGGGAGTTCAGGGCCTCCAGACGGGCGCGGTACACGTTGACCCGGGCGACGTCGACCTGGACCATGGCCTGCAGAGCGTCGATCTCGGCCTTATACAGCTCGATACCGGCCATGGCCGCTTTGAGCCGCGTCTCGTAGACCGCAGCTTCGGCCTTCCACCCGTCCAGCTGCGCGCTGTAGGCTTTGAGCGCGGTGTTGTACGTCTCCACCACCAGCCCTACGGTGGTCTTGGCGAAGTCCAGCGCCTGGCCGTTGATCTGGATGAGGTTGCCGTGGTAACTGAGCGCGGCGTTGAGCATCGTCGTGCGCAGGTTCGCTGATGTGGTCACGGCGAACTGCAGGTTTGCCTGTTCGATCTCGGCCTGCTTGATGACGATCTCTGTACTGGCCCGCGCCAGGTTGTCAGCGGCGCCCTGGCGGGCCTGCAGAACGGCCGACATGAGCGCCCCGCCCGGCAGGGTGAAGCCGCGGTCTGCGGCCTCATTCCAAGCCGTGTCGCGCACGCGGCGGTACTCGGCACCCATCTTGTCGCGGCTGCGCTCGTAGATGGCGTTCTCGATGGCCGGGTTGAACCCCGTGCCGCCGTCCAAGTAGCGCTGCAGCTGCGCTTCGATGGCGGTCAGGGCCGGCTGGAAGCGCGGGTTGAACTTCGCCAGCATGGCATCGACCTGCCCTTCCATCGCAGCCACCATCGACGGGTTCGCGTCGCGGTAGGCGCGCTCCATCTGACCAGGCAGGTCGGTAGGAGCCACTGCGGTCAGGACAGGCTGCGCGGTGTCGAAGACCGGCAGCACGATGGTCGGCTTGACAGGCTCGGCCCGGTCGGCGATCACTGGGTCGGCGATCAGCGGATTGATGAGCTGGTCGGGCGGCTCAGGGAAATCGATCTGCGTGTTGATCGCGGGCAGCGAGGCGGTGAATGCCTCGATCGCTGCAGGGGCTACCGGCAGCGTCACGTCAGGCGCTTGTGCGTCCAGAGTGGGCGCCCCGGCGGTGTCGACGCTCCCGATGTCCTGAAACACCGGGGCTGCCCCCGGAGCGGTCGGCAGGTCAAGGTCGGTGTTCCCGAGCTCAGGGACGGCCAGGAGATCCGGCGGTTCCAGGGTCTGGTCGAGCGGGTCAAGCACGACGTTCGGGGACAGATAGCCCACGGCCGACACCAGGGATGCCGCGTTGTCCAGGGCGCCCTGCGCGTCTGCCAGGGACTGGCTCGCGTAGTCTTTGGCTGCTTCGATGTATGCGTCAACGGTTGCCATTAAATCCTCCGTGTGCGTGGGACGACTTCGATGGTCAGGTCGTCCATTTCCAGTTCGCCGTCACCCTCCATCTGGAAGGCGTAGTAGCGTGCATCCAGGCCACGGCCGAACTTCTGGCGGTAGTTCTGCGCCGTCTGGCCGCGCGGCGTGGTGTACGCGTAGCTGTCGTCGGACTTTTCTCCGGTGAACACCGTGAAAGTCGTGGCGGGTCCGAGCCGGCCGCCGACATAAGCGCTTGCCGCGTTCTTCTTCTCGGGCTTGTCAAAGTCTGTCGTGCCAGTGCGCAGCGCCCACTCGATGGGCTCACCGTCATCGGTCGTACCCTCCAGCAGGTACAGGCCATCGGCGGCCATGCCGTAGTAGCTCCCACGCCAGCGCACGATGCGGTCGAACGGGTAGTTCGTGTAGCGGGTGACCTCATTCCCACCGTTCTCCACTTCGCTGCGCAGATTCACCGCGTACGCTTCATAGGTCACGGCCACGACGGCGGAGCCCACGGCGGTGAGCCGCGCGGCAGGCGATGTCATCCAGGCCACAGCCCATGGCGTGGCGGCCAATGCAGGAGAGGTCAGCTCGGCCTGGGCCACGACCTCGACGGTGGCGCTGGCGTCCAGCTCGAATAGCGGCAACGTGAGGAGCGCAGTGCCTGCAGCGCCAGACGTACCTTGTGCCAGCAGCGTGCACGCGCCGACGGTAGCGCTCACCAACGCGCCCGCGTACCCGGCCAGCGCAAATGGCGAAGGTGCGGCGAGCTGCGCCTGGGCCATGACCGAAGCAGTGGCGCTGGCAGTGAACTTCGCAGCGGGGGCGGCCAGTTGCGCCGTGGCCAGCAAAGTCGTTGTGGCGCTCGCGTCGAGCACGGGCGTAGACATCGCCGCCGTCGCACTGCCG
>NZ_QAIM01000425.1:0-7936 GCF_003061035.1 Acidovorax sp. HMWF018 | reverse complement strand
GCGCGGCGACGTTCAGCGCTGACGGTGCGGCGTAGGCGTTGAACACCCAGGCGGGGGCGATCATGGCGGCTGAAGCACCGCCCCGCGCGCCCATCTGCGGCATGGGCAGCGCCGCTTGTGGCAGCTGCAGGAAACTTGCGTCGGCGGCGTAGCCCTGCAGCGGGGGCATGAGCCCGAACGACTCGCCGTACGTGCCCTCCACGGCCATGCCGGTCATTGGCACCATGACGGCGCTGGAGAAGCCGTACCGTGCCTCCGGGCCGTGGGCGTAGCCGTACAGCGGCATCATCTGGCCAGCGCTCAGGCCGTAGGAAGGCGCCAGCATGCCGGCACCTGCTGTGCCGCTGAGCGCGCTCAACGACCCACGCGCACTGGCGTACAACCCTTCAACGGCCAGCCCTGTGATTGGGAGCATCACCCCACGGGATTTGGCCCGCAGTGCGCTGGCGGCCCCAGACATGGCGAGAAAAGCCGCACGGGAGTAGTTCCACTCAGTCTCCGAGGCGAAGCCGTCCATCGGGCGCATGGACGCTGCGGAGTAGCTACCCAGCGCCGGCACGAGTGCGGGCGAGTCGATCACATCACCGCCGGAGTACATCGAAGCGTCGAGGAACACCGCGCCGGTGCTCGGTACGTCACTGGTGTGGAAGAGCCCGCCGTTCTTGAAGTATTGGACCCGGTCGCCCACACGTTCGATTTTGAAAGTGTCGTCGGCGGCGAAAGTAGAGTCGCTGGTCTTGACGACACCCGACTCCATCACCTGGAACGTCTTGCGGCGAAAGTAGATGCCGTGCTCGATGTTCAGGTATCCAACATCCTCATCGACGTCATTGAACCCGACCACGGCGCCCACGGCCGACGGCACCTTGAACGTGGCTGCGCCGTTGCCCGTGAGCTCCGCGATGGAGCGCGCGCCAGCATTCCACCCGAGCCCGAACTCCTGAACGACAGTGCGGGGGCGATAGGCGATAGCAGGCTGGGCCTTTTGCTCAGGCACAGCAGGGTAGTACACGCTGATGGTCTCAGACGAGCACACCCGGGTGGTTTTGGTGACGCCGGGTGACCCGGGCACTTGCACGAAGCTCACCTTGGCTTTGCCGTCACTTCCGATGGTGACCGTCTTCACCAGCGAAGGCGCCGTACCACCCACGACGCTCGTTACGAGGCGGCAGACGGTCACCGTCTCACGGGCGGTGTAGGCCGCGCGTGCAGGGCGGTATGGAATCGCCGCCTGAGCCGCACGCTCAGGAATCACTGAAGTGCGGGTGACTTTTTTGAGCTGGTTGGTCACGGTGTTTCCTCGGTGCCTGTGAGGCCCGTCCAGAATGGCGGGGTCGGAGGCGGCACAACTGCGCCGAGCCGCGACACGACGTAAAGGACGCGGTCAGCATCGCTGATCGTGGAGATGCCGCTCCAGAACGCGGCCGTGATTTCGACTGCGGCGACAACTACCTGCGGAGACGGGAACGACGAGTATTCGTCAGGAGGTGCCTCCCACACGCTCACGGAGATGTAATTCGCCCCACTGTCGACAGCGCCTGGCGCAAGGGCCGAGATGTCGCAGAGTTCAGGGTCCAACAAGCTGACACCCGTCTTGAGTTCGACGACATACGCCCGCTCGGTCGGATTGTTAAGGTTCGGGAACACGAGCCCACTGGGTGAGATGCCGTAGTAGGCCTCGTATGTCGGATTGCCCACCAAAGACTCTGGCAGCGGCACATAGCCGAAACGCAGCCCGGCGCCATCGGTCAGCCCTGCGGTGTAGGTCCCAGCGTTGAGGAACGTGACAGTGCCGTCGTCATACACCGCGTACACGCGCACCGCAGCCGACCACGACTCGGGGTCGCCCACCGGGATGTAGTTGTAGTTCTCCGCCCGACTGAAGTAGGCGTAGCCTGCGATGCTCGCCATGGTTTAGAACGTAGGCAGGTTGATGCTGTATTCGTCCAGCGGCTGCTCGATGCCCGACACCAGGGCCGTGCTGCCCAGGTTCATTTCGGCACCGCTCGTGCTGACGCGGCCTTGGATGCGCGGCTCGGTCGCGGAAGACGCGCCCGTATCTGCGGAGCCGACGTGGCGGTAGTAGCCAGCAGTGCCCGTAGCCAGGTTGGTACCCTTGAGCACGTCTGCTACGACCTTGGCCACGATGCCGTCCACCGCAGTGGTGTCCAGGTTGAACCCAGCACCAGCGCCGTCCTTGTCGATCTCGCACAGCAGCGTGCCTGTCTCGGCCGCGTCGGCGCTGGCAGGCTCGGAGCCAGTGAAAATGCGGATCTTGCCGTTGAGCAGCGCAGCGCGCAGAGAGCCGGTAACGAGCATTTGGTTGCGCAGGCCGGTTGAGACTTTGTAGGTCATGACTGTTCCTTTCAGAGAACGTGGATGGGGTCGAGGCGAAAACCTGGCTCGGCGTCCAGGGAGAACTTGTCGGGGGCGGGCGAGATCACTTCGTCTTTGCGGCGAAGAGCGAACAGGGGGTTGCGGTCCACCGCGCCCGTCAGCGCCAGGTGGTTGAAGAACTTGAGTGCGTCCGGGTCCTCGGGCAGCGGGTCTGCGTGCGGCACGTCATCAGGGGAGAAACAGATGACGTACTCATCAGGGCGGCGGGACGCGATGGCGCGGTAGACAAACATGTCCGTGCCGACCCCATTCGGGGCCGTGTACACGGCTCCGTCGAAGACGGTTTTGGAGAACTGCTGGCCATGGCACCGCGCGTGGAGGACGACCTTCAGCGGGCGCAGGTCCGTGCCGTTGAACGGCGTCGGGTATTCGCCCACAACGAGCGCGAGAGCCTCATTGCGTGCGTCGGCATCGCGCAGACTGAGTGCCCGGCGCTGCACCGTGTTGTAGGTGCTCGTGTCGACGGTGGTAGGTGGGTCTGGGGGGCGCGGCACGACGCCAGGGACCCAAGACCCGGAGTACGCGCGGTCGCGTGTGACAAGCGTGCCGCTTGTGCTGGCCGAGGTCTCGGTCGTGAACAGTACGGTTCCGTTGACCGTGAAGCTCACCTCGACGCTGTCATCCCCACCCAGGCGGCGCGTCTGATGGTAGGTGTAGCTCTCACTGATTGCGACGACGTTGTAGCCGTCAGGGTGGGTGTAGTCGGTACCGGAGGAGCTCGATGCGAACGTGGCAGCCTCTTCGGAGTAGGACTGCGCACGGGTCTTCGTCACGCGCTCAAACAGGAGTTCGTCGCCATCCACGTCGAGGTCCAGGCCGATGAAGCGGACCTGTTTCGACCGCGTCGTGGTGCGGCTGTAGCCGAGCTCTTCGTAGCCTGTGGTGGCCACGTACGGGTACCCGAGCGCTGTGTATCCGTACGTGGTGTAGCCCGACAGCGTCTTGGGGTTCCCATAAAAGTAGCTGCTGCCACCGGAACCGAACAGCTGCTCGTTTTGCGTCTGGGTGGGCTCGTCCGGTGTTTCGGCCAGCGGCGCGGTCGAGAACGCCGCCACGATCTCGCCGGCGGGGTTCAGGGACAAGGTGCAGCGCACGACGTACCGGGGGCGCATGAACGAGATCACCGAGCTGTCCTCGGCGTAGGTCTCCAGCACCGTGATCGCTTTTTGTCCGAGGCCGTCGAAGAACGTGGGTTGGGCGATGACTGTGTTGGCGGGCGCGGTCCAGCGGGCGATCTCGACGTTGGTGGGTGCCCCAGCCTCGTCCCGGTTGGCCTCGTCCAGATAGAAGAGCCGCAGCTCGATCGCGCCGATGTCGTCGAAGAAATACGCGGCGTACACCACGCGGCGGACAGAAGATCCATCGCTACGGGTGCCCTGAAACACTGCCGCGCCCTTCACGCCGAATTCAGTCTGGATCTTCACGCCCTTGCGGTATACGCCACGCGCGCCCGTGTAGACCTCATACGCCCCGTTCAGCGCGTAGCGGAAGCCGTGACCGTGGTCGTAGGACAGGACAGTCTTACGGTCCTTGCTCACCCAGTCGTGGGGGGCGGAGAGCAGCTTCGAGTGCTCGTGGCGGCGCAGGCCCTTCTCACTCGCTGTCAGCGACATCGACGCGACGGCCGGCACCTCGGCCCCGTCCTTGACAGTCACACCGGCGGGGTGCGCAGTGCTTGTGGGCCAGACCAGGTAGTCCCAGACAGATCCAGTGATCTCGATGATCTCTTCAGCGCCGTTGATGGTGACGCGCACTCGCTGCCCCTGCACGTCGTAGCGCTGGGTGATGTTCGTGTGCCCGGCAGCCCGCAGCGCGCGCAGCTTCCCCTTCGCAAAAGGGATGAGCTTCGCGCCCTCAACCGAGTTGACGAGCAGCCGGGGCATGGTCGCTTACTGCGCAGGGATGGCGAAGCTGTAGACGTCCACCGTCACGGGCACGCCCACGGTGATGGCAACGCTCGACATGCGCAGGTCGCCGGCGCCAGCAGCGATCGCGCCGTCCAGGCGCGGCAGCGTTGCGGACACGGAGCCGTCATCAACAGCGTTGCCAACGTGGCGGAACCAGCCCGCAGTGCCTGCGGCCAGGCCGACGAACTTCCACACGTCGGCGCTCTTGGTCACGCCACCATTCGCGGCTGCCGCAAAGGTCAGTCCGTTGGTCGCGCTGCCGGGGGTGAACGCGCCGGCGTCTTTGGTGATGATCCCGAGCAGAGTGCCGGTGGGGGCGGCGTCTGCATTCACAGGCTGCGGGCCGCTGTAGACGTGGATGACGCCGTTGGCCAGAGCACCGGCAAAACCGGCGGTGCCGGCCATAGCGTTGCGCAGACCAGTCGAAAGTTTGACTGTCATGGAGATACCTCTTTGCGTGGGTTGAAAGCGATGCCACCTGCATGCAGGGAGGCGACAAAACGGGCTTGCCCGTCTTGCTCGACCACTGCTGCGCCCGCGGCAGTGCCGGGCGCCACGCTCACGCGTTCAGAGGTCAAGTTCGTGAAGTCGGGGAATTGGCAGAGTCCGCGCAGGGTCCAGATCAGCAGACGTTTGCCGTCCACGGCCCAAGGCATGCCGGGCACTACGCCGTAGTCCGCGAGCGTCTTGAGTGCAGCGGGCGTGTAGGCGTAGACCTTGCGGTCTGTCCCGATGACGAGCGCTTCGTCGTGCGGCGCCATGGCCAGCACGCGCCCAGGCACGCTGATGAAGCTCTCTGCGTAGTTGAAGAGGTGGGCGGCCAGAGGCTCGCTGAAAAAGATCGCGGTCTGGTCTTCGGTGGGTAGGTATAGGGACGCGTACACGCGCCCGCGCCAGGCGGCGATGACCTCTGCGCCGAACGGGACCGCGTCCATGAATGCGTTGGTCAGCTCCGCCCCCAGCGCGTCGGGTGAGCTGTCCCAGCTGTAGGTGTTGCTGGCGACTTCTGCGGCCAGCTGGTAAACGGTGCTGTCGGCGGGCGCGATGTAGATCCGTGCCGAACCTGTCGGCCCGAGGGCGATGTCCGAAACAAAAAGCCCGCCTGGCTGCGTGAGGAACACAGCTGCGGCGTCGCTTGCGCATCCTTCGCGGCCGTCGGGCCACACATGGGTGAGCCGCACCTGGTACTGCCCCGGGGGCAGAGATCCGGGGCCCGCGGCCAGAGTCGGCGTAGCTGGCGCGCTGAGCGCCCACGGCATGACTGTGTGGTCGACGTCGATGACGCCCGAATCCGAGCCGTTGGTGAAGTAGATGTGGTCGTTGAGCTGGGCCCACTGGAGCGGAGTGCGCGACGTCAGCGGGCACAGCGGGACCAGGCTCAGGTCCGGGGCTACCACGCACAGGTAATCGTCGGCTGCGACGTAGAGTCGGGTGAGGTCGGCCGAGTTGAACGCCCCGGTCATGGCTGCGCCGATGACACGTTGGTGGCCCTCGCGGCGGTGGACGCCGCCCGTGGCCATGACGTTCACGTTGTCCGCGCGCGTGAGCCACTTCAGACCCAGCTTCACCGGGTCCGTCGTGTTGTTCAGCCCTTTGAGCTGGCTCGTGACGGGGAAGGCCATATGGTCGCTTGTTGCGCCAGGGCTTCACCGATCCGCCAAGGACATCTAAAAAAGATAAACGAGAGTGTACCGCAAAGCCCCGGAGTTAAGGCTCTGCGGTACTGCAGGGGGTTGGGTAACGAGGGATGAGCAACCCCGTGAATGGCTCCCACCCCCTGCTGGGGCAGCCGCCATTGTTCAGTTCATTTGCCTGGGATCACCGGCCAGGCGTCGCGGAGGGTTCGGACATCACTTGCGTGCCCATCAGCTTTTTCGACCATCCCTGCATACGCGGCGCGGCAATCCTCGAATACGGCTCCGAGGGCAGTGGCGTACTCAAGGACGGCGCCGGGGGAAGCTGCAGCGAGGCGGCGGGCGGCGTCGGCGTTTTGGTCGCGCAGCCCGTCAGAAACACGGTGCAGATGATCAACTTCAGTGCGCAAAAGCGCTTCACGGGTGCGAGCAGCATTGAGGGCTCCTTGGTAGGTCGATGTGATGGCACGCTCGTCAGCACGGGCCCGGCTCACGGCACTCAGGCGCTCGTTCGTCTGCTCCAGCCGGACCTCGGCCACGGCAGCGTCCATGCGGGCGCCCTGGAAGAACCAGGCAGCAGAGGCGGCGGCCAGGGCCGCGATCAGGTGGGTGATGAGGGTGAGGTTCATGTCGGCGCCTTCACAGAGTCAGCGCAACGAGCCAACGGCACGTTGCCCAGACGGTTGTCGGTCCAGCCCACGATGAACGTGGGGTTGCCCAACGACATGTAGTGCGTGCCTTGCTGGGCGTCCATGAGCTTCAGCGTCAGCTCGCAGGCTTTGACGCGCCCCCGCTTGCGCTCCAGCGCCTGATACGCGGCGATTGTCTGTCGGCCAACCTGACCATCCACCGCCAGCACCGGGTAGTCGGCGCCCCCTCGGCTGAGGTGGTTGAGGCTCTGCTGGAACCAGCGCGCCGCGCGTGCGGTGCCTGCGTTCACCCCGGCGTCCACCAGCTTCGCCCCCACCGCCGGGGATGAAGCGATCACCGAGTCGAAGCCTGGGCGACCGACATAGTTCTGCGCGTAGATTTCCTGGGCAACTTCTTTCGGCAGCTCGCGCATGGGACCGGTGTATCCAGCGCCGCGTGCTACGTTCACGGTCACGCCGTGGTTTGTCTCGCCGCCCGGGTCCGCAGGGTTGTTAACGTACCCACCCTCGACAGCGGCCACGCCGGCCAAGATGGCCAGTACCGCAGCGCTCAGGCTGGCCCACGTCTTGCCTTGGCCTTGGGAGCTCATTCGTCTTCCCCCAGTTCACCGAGGTCGGTGTCGGGCGGGTAGACAGGAGCGCCTGTAGCGCGCATTAGCTCCATCCGCAGCGCGCGCTCTTTGCGTTTGTCCTCGGCCTCGGCAGCGTGCCGCCGGTTCGCTTCGCGCTTGTAGTACCAGTTCACCAGAGCGCCGAGCAAAGCGATGCAAATACCAAAAAGCCCGATAGCTTGGGAGGACGCAAGCCAGCCGAGAAAGCCGACAACGGCTCCGCCGCCCGTCGTGCGGCTGCCGGCCGTTGCAAGTGTGTCGATGGTCTCAGTTTTCATGTTCACGCCGCGGTCTCGCGGTCCTCTCTGGGGATTCGGCTGGTACGGGTCTCAGCTGTGGCGGTGACGGATCGAGACTCTCGAGCGACTGAGACGGTCCGAGGCTCGACACCAACTACCAAAGTGCGGCTGAGGTCGAGTGACGGTGCGGACTCGATGCCTGCAAATACGTCAGGGCCAGCCTCCATAACCGCCAGCACGCCACCTGCGGCGATCTGCCCGGCGATGGCTGCGGTATCTGCGCCAGCCTCGATGGCAGCCAGCAACGCACTGACCAGGGCCGCGCCGTTCGCGCCCATGCTGTCTGCGCCGGCCTCCACCGCAGAGAGCGCCCCAACCGACTTGGGCAGTCCGCCCAGCCCGGTCATGCTGTCGGCACCACTCTCGGCGGCGGCCATGGCCCCGGCGATCAGGGCGCGCACCGAGATAGCGGCAGCATCGGCGGCCGACTCTGCAGCG
>NZ_QAIM01000424.1:2684-4371 GCF_003061035.1 Acidovorax sp. HMWF018 | reverse complement strand
GTTGGGGATTGTGTCCTATACACGAATGAGGCCAAGATTGAATTTCGAAGAAGAATTACCGGCCTCTATCGGCCTTCGGGTCCTTGCAGCCAATATGCGCAAGGTGCGCGATACTTTATCGATTCATCCTCGCCCTGGATGCCGGTGAAGGAATCTGAACTCCGCATGGATTGCGAAACCTGAAAAATCAAAAAAAAACACACCCGTGAACGGGTGTGTTTTTGCTTAGTCACTGCGCAACAGAATGCTAGTTTCTGCTACCCCGAGGGGCGCGCCAGTGACCTCGAACAGGGAATGTATTGCCGTTCCTTGTTCGTGTGTGTGGGCATACTGGAACCGTTTTTTCAATATTTGAATTAATCATTCTTTTTTCCTTATATTTGTTGTTGATATGCGTTATCCGACGTGATTCTTTGTGGATGCACGTATTGATAAACCGTTTGATTGAAATTTGGGTGAAACCCAAGTCCGCACATTGCCGAGCGAGGACGAGCAAAAGCAACGCGCATCAGATGATGCGGTTGAATTTATAAGAGGATGTGTTGGCCCGGACTACATGTCAGCGCAAGGGCTGAGCGGGCAAGAGATGCAGACTATGACCGCCATTCAATCAATGTGGTCATATATGCTTATTATACCAGAATAATGCCGATTTTACAAGTTAAATCGGCTGAGTTGCTTCGTATAATTTTCTAAACTGGCTCTCGAATGAATTATTCTGAGAAACTAGAAAAGAAGGCTGTGAACGCCCGGTTTGTTACCGAGCAGGCCATGGTGCCCCGAAGCCCGCGCGCCTTGCGTGCGGGTTGTCCGGTAGGGGCCGGTGCGGAGCACTGCCGTGCGCCTTGCGCACGGCACCCCGAAGCCCGGACAAGGGTATGGCCTGCCGTGCTGAGGTTGCAAGGGTTAGAGCTTGCCTGCGATGAACAGCAAGAGGACCACAGCGGAGGCCCCCGCAATGCCCCCAACAGCTGATTCCGCAAACCGCTGCCAATAGGGCATAGGCTGGAAATGCTTCGCCGCCGCACGCAGCTTTTGCGTGAGCCTGTCGGCCTCGTCCATGGCGCTGGTGCGCCAAGCCTGCCGAGCGGCTTCCTGCATTGCGGCCGCAGCCTCAGCGCGTGTTTGTGTCACAACCTCATGTGCGTGGCGCTCGACCGATTCGCGCACGTGGGCCGTCGCGGCTTCACTGAATTGCGTCACGGCGCCTTTGAACTGGTCGGCAGCTTCTAAGAGCGCGGCTGCGCTGGCTTCGTGGCTGGTTTCTTGGCCCTGGATTGTCCTGGCCACGTTCTCAAGGCGCAGCACCAGATCATCGACTTCGCCCAGGAGCTGGGCGGCTACCGCTTCACGAACTGTGCTGGCCCGGCCGGTCATTTTGTGATCGCCTTGAATACTTGATCCATATTCTCATTTGCAGTCACGGAAAGACGCTTGAGCGCAACCATTTGGACGCAACGCTCCTTTTCGGATTCGTCGGTTGTTTCGCGCAGCTTTTGACGGTAATCGGTCGGGTCGTTTAGAAGATCGCCCAATGCCATGCCCAACGATTTCAGGCGTTCAAAAACTTCGTTGGTGCGAATGGTAGCTGCGTCAGATACTACACATGCTTTTTCGCCCGCTGCAAGCCCGTAGATGCTCGGGAATTCTTCTGATGGGCTTTCATCCACATCGAGTTTATTGAAAA
>NZ_QAIM01000424.1:0-2661 GCF_003061035.1 Acidovorax sp. HMWF018 | reverse complement strand
AGCCTGAACCTTTTTTTCCTTCAGGACTGGCACGATAAACAAATCGATTTCTTCATGTGATCCGTCAAACTGTTGCATCATTTTCATGAAATCTTCGACGTTAGATGCTCCAACGTCAATGATTGCTTCGTCCAGCATCATGATCGCGTCGATCAGCGAGCCAAACTTTTTGCCGCGTAGTTTTTCAACCTCTACACCGGAGGCATCTGCCCCCGCGTTGATGGACTCAACTGAGTAAACACGAGCATTCGGCATTCGCGGTTTTAACAAGTGCGCGGCAATCGTTGTCTTGCCAACATTGCCGCTGAAATTCATTACAGCAATTTTCATTGCGAACCTTTCTTCTGTTGATCTTTATGGATTTTAGCCAAACTTTCGAGGTCTGGTGTGCTTTTAATAATAGCGTCAAGAATACCAGGATCTGAACGAGGTTGTTCAGTTGGGGTTTCTTTGGCGCTAACCGGTACAGAGACCGTAGACTGTACCGCTTGGTTAGATGGTATTTGATTCTGCTTTGAGCTAGTGACCTTGCGGCGTTTATTCCGTTCGCGGTATAAATATTCGTTGAATGCCGCAGGTGTAAAAATGATCCCGTGTTCATTCAAAATAGCAAGCACGCGTGAACGAGGCGCGCCGCTTAGAAGGGCTTTTTCGATGGAATCGAAGTGAGCACGGAATAGGGCGGCTTTTGACTTGATTGAGTAGTCTTCTGCTAAGGCAGCAAGTGCGGCACTGGGATCGGTGGGCGCGGGCTTATTCATGGGCCATCATGGCATTCAAGGAAGATTTGTTGATTAGACGTTGATCTAGCGATGCAATGTGTAATTTTGTGTTGTTATCGTGTTTTCGCCTCCGCGAAAAGTGTTTGATGTTTGTTGATTTGTCGGTGACTGCGCACCGATGTTTGTTGAGATTTAGCGGCTCGGGTGGGGAAGGGTGTAGAGGGTGAATTTAGTGAATGCAGGATACGCGCTAGCGCCGGTCGGGTTTTGTGCCACAATGACCGAATCGCTGTTTTCGGTCGTTGTGAACCCGATGCCTCCCCACCCTCCTACCATTACTGCAGAGCCACAACCCAAAGGGGAGGGCTCGTTTGATGCCCTATATCCTGTTTTGAAGTCCCGTGTCTCGCCTTTGGAGGCGGAACAGTTTCGAGCTATTGCCAAAAAACACGGGGAGAAGCCTGGCACCCACTTAAGAAAGCTCATTCAGGCTTATCTCATGTGTGAGAGTCCGGCGGCTCTGCCAGCGGCTCTGCCAGATGCGGAGCAGAAAAAGCCTTACTGGGCGACTCCTGTCAAGCTGGCCCAATCTACGAGAGCTGCTGCGGCCGTTGTTCCTGCCCAGGTAGGTTCGAAAAGATTGGAGTTTCGGATACCTGAATTCCTCAAAGCTGAGGTGATGAAACGAGCTGAGATTGAAGGGATGAATTCCGCGCAATGGATATCATCATTGGTTCAGTCATCGCTCATGACAATACCCGTTATGACCGATAAAGAAGTCGAGGTAGTAGGCTGGGCGAATCGCGAGTTGGCTGCTGTGGGCCGCAACCTCAACCAGATTGCGCGCAGTATGAATAGGGCTGAGCTTGTCGGAGAGAATTTCAAGAAGGACGAGATATTGACTCTTGAGGGAATCCGAGAAGTTGATTCAAAGATCAAAAAATTAAGGGCAATGCTCTTGCGATTGGTGGCTGCTCGACATAGAGCATGGGGTGTAGAAAATGACCCAGCTAGTTGAGCCCTTAGTTCAGGAGACCGGCGATCCTGGCAAGGTCAAGTCCAAGAAAAATAGCGCCAAGGATTTGAAGGCTGGCGCTGTTCGAAAGCACAAGAAGAGGGCGGCTGGAATTGCTGCTGGATCTGCCGAGGTGATGGTTAAGATTTCCAGTTACGGAAAAGGGGGAGGGCATGTCAAAGCCCACCTGATGTATATAAGTCGGCATTCCAATGCAGATGCAGAGAAGATTGCCCTTGAGAATGACAAAGGGCAATTATTCGATACGGTGGATGACGTAAAGGAATTATACGAGCATTGGTCAGCTGAGATTGATGCAAATAAGCGAGCTGGAAAGGATAATCAAAGGGATACCATGCACATGGTTCTCTCCATGCCCGGCAAGGCTGATCCGCTCGCTATACGTCGTGCTGTGAGAGATTTTGCGGCGGATAATTTTGGTGCAAATCATGAGTATGTATTTGCCCTTCATACCGACACCGATAATGACCACTGTCACTTGGTCGTTAAATGCCGCGGATTTGATGGCAAGCAACTGCGAACCACTCCGGAAAAACTCCAGCAATGGCGTGAATCGTTTGCAGAGCGTCTGCGCGAGAGGGGAATTGACGCGGAGGCCACCCCACGGCAAGTCCGAGGCGTTGTGCGCCGAGCTGATAAGCAAGTGTTCAGGCATATGGACCCTCAGCGGTCGCACGTGCTGCAGGCACGTGCTCAAGAGGCTAGGGAAGCGCTCCAGGCCGAAGCAGAGGGGCGACAGATCGAGGCAAGCCCTTGGGACAGTGATGTGAAGACCTGGCAGGGCAAAACGAAGGCTGAATGGTTGCGGCTTGTGAATGATCTGCGCACGCAGCCCACCGCCTTAAAAACGAAGGATGGAAAGGAACTTAGCAATGACCCAATCGACTACAGCAGGATCAACCG
>NZ_QAIM01000043.1:55676-62392 GCF_003061035.1 Acidovorax sp. HMWF018 | reverse complement strand
CCACCGCTGCGCTGCCTCCACCAGCCGCCGGTGGCGTTGGATTTTGGGGGTCGCGCCGCCCGCACACCCGCGTCCAGGCTGGCGCAATTTTCAGCGGTTCATTTGATCTCGATCAGCGCTGGGCCCCAAGGCTTCAGCGGCTGACGTCATCCACACAGCGCCCGCGCCATGCGCACCGCCTCGATCAGGCTGGAGGCATCTGCAACGCCCTGCCCTGCAATATCAAACGCCGTGCCATGGTCGGGGCTGGTGCGCACCAGGGGCAGGCCCAGGGTCACGTTCACGCCCTTTTCCACCCCCAGGTACTTCACCGGGATCAGGCCCTGGTCGTGGTACATGGCGATGACCACGTCGAACTCGCCCGCGCGCTGCGGGGTGCTGCGCGCGCGCATGAACACCGTGTCAGGCGCAAACGGGCCGTGCACATCCAGCCCCTGCGCGCGCGCCGCCGCGATGGCCGGGGCGATCACCTCCAGCTCCTCGCGGCCAAACAATCCGCCCTCGCCCGCATGGGGATTCAACCCTGCCACACCCATGCGGGGCACACGGCCCAGGCTGCGCTGCAAGGCGGCGTGGGTGATTTGCAGCGTCTGCAGCACGTTGTCCTGCGTCACCGCCGCAATCGCGTCGAGCAGCGACACATGGATGCTGACGAGCACGGTGCGCAGCTCGTCATTGGCCAGCATCATGCGCACGGGCATCCGCGCCAGCGGCACCCCCTGGTGCGCTGCAGCCTCTGCCTGCAAGAGCTCCGTATGTCCCGGGAAGTCCACCCCTGCGGCCGACAAGGCCTCCTTGTGCAAAGGGGCTGTCACCAGCGCTGCCACCTCCCCACGCAATGCGGCACGCGCCGCCCAGACCACGCTGTCCGCTGCGGCACGGCCGGCGGCGGCGCTGATCTCGCCCCAAGGCTGGGGCCCCGGGATCCCGGGCAGTTGGAGCACGGGGATGCAGCGGGGCGGAGCATCCCCTGCTTCGCCCGGTGACCCGATCTGCGCGACAGGCACACCGGGCACACCAGGGCGCGTGATGGCGTCCGCAGCGCGTCGCACAGTGGCCAGGTCACCGACGACAAAGCAGTGGCGCAGCGCATCGGTCGCATCGCGAAAGGCCTTGACCACGATCTCGGGGCCGATGCCGGCGGGATCTCCCTGGGTGATGGCGATGGGTTGCATGGGTTTGGAGCCAAAAGTGCTTGTAGCGCTAGTTGTTCATGCGCTATCAGCTATGAATAAATGAGCAAAATGGACCGGATATCCGCACGATGTGATTGCTTGCCGTGCGGTGTCTTGCCATGGGCTAGGCGGGGTTGTCGATCTCGATGAACTGGTGGCTCAGCCCGCACTGGTCTGCCACATGCGCCGCCACGGCGGGGGCGCCATAGCGCTCCGTGGCATGGTGCCCGGCGGCAATAAAGCCCACCCCCGTCTCGCGCGCCAGGTGCGCCTGGGGCTCGGAGATTTCGCCAGTGATGAAAACATCCGCCCCTGCAGCGATGGCCGACTCGAAATACCCTTGCGCGCCGCCCGTGCACCACGCCACGCGGCGCACGGGGCGCCGTGCAGCGGCACCACCGCCCACGCCACCTGGCGACACCAGGGTCACGGGGCGGCCGAGCGCCTGGGCTACATGGTCGGCCACGGCTTGGACATTGTCGAACGCCGCTGGCGCTGCAAAGCCCAGGTCCTGCTCGCCAAACCGCGCATCGGCGGCAAAACCCAGCACCCGGCCCAGCTGTGCGTTGTTGCCCAGTTCGGCATGGGCATCGAGCGGCAGGTGGTACGCAAACAGGTTGATGTCGTGCGCCAGCAGCAGCTGCAGCCGCTGCTTCATCCAGCCCGTGATGCGGCCATCCTGCCCGCGCCAGAACAGGCCGTGGTGCACAAAAATAGCATCGGCCTGCGCGGCAATGGCGGCTTCGATCAGTGCACGGCTGGCAGTGACGCCACTGACCACTCGCCGGATCTCGGCCTTGCCCTCGACCTGCAGGCCGTTGGGGCCGTAGTCCTTGAAGCGCTCGGGTTGCAGCAGGCTGTCAAACGCCTGCAAAAGTTGACTGCGGTGAATGCTCATGCCGCTATTGTGGCGCGCCGTTCGCGCCCCCACATTCGGAGACAATCCTGTGTGAGAGGGAGCGCCCAGGCCGCCACGGCGAACCTGCAGCGTCCACCTCCGTCGCCCACACCCTGTACTACCACCGGCAAGCACCTTTCATGAAGCGACTCTGGCTGTTGTTTTCCCAGTCCGTGACGGTCCTCGTTGCGGCCTACTTTGTTGTCGCCACGCTCCAGCCTGACTGGCTGGGCCGGGGCACCACGCGCTCCGGGGCGGGTATTGCGCTGCTGGAGGCCCCTGCAACGCCGCCTTCGCAGCCCGCGGCGGGCAGCTTCAGCGGTGCGGCGCGCAAGGCAGCTCCGGCCGTGGTCAGCATCAACACCAGCAAGGAAGTGCGCCACCCGCGCAGCAACGACCCCTGGTTCCAGTTTTTCTTTGGTGACCAAGGCAGCCAGGCGCAGGCCGGCCTGGGCAGCGGCGTGATCGTGAGCCCCGAGGGCTACATCCTCACCAACAACCATGTGGTGGAAGGTGCTGACGAGATCGAGGTGACCCTCACCGACAGCCGCCGCGCCCGTGCGCGCGTGATCGGCACCGACCCCGACACCGACCTGGCCATCCTCAAGATCGAACTGGACAAGCTGCCCGTCATCGTGCTGGGCAACTCCGACGCCCTGGATGTGGGCGACCAGGTGCTGGCCATCGGCAACCCCTTCGGCGTGGGGCAGACCGTGACCAGCGGCATCGTGAGCGCGCTGGGCCGCAGCCAGCTGGGCATCAACACGTTTGAAAACTTCATCCAGACCGACGCGGCCATCAACCCCGGCAATTCGGGCGGTGCGCTGGTGGACGTGAACGGCAACCTCATGGGCATCAACACCGCGATCTACTCGCGCTCGGGCGGCAGCATGGGCATCGGGTTTGCCATTCCGGTGTCCACAGCCCGCATGGTGCTCGATGGCATCGTGAAGGACGGCCAGGTCACGCGCGGCTGGATTGGCGTGGAGCCCAACGAGCTGTCGCCCGAACTGGCAGAAACCTTTGGCGTCAAAAAGGCCACCGAGGGCGTGATCATCACCGGCGTGCTGCAGGACGGCCCCGCCGCCCAGGCTGGCATGCGCCCGGGGGATGTGATCGTGAGCGTGGACGGCAAGAGCGTGGGCAATGTGTCGCAGCTGCTGACGGCCGTGGCGGCACTCAAGCCGGGCCAGGCTGCGGCGTTTGACGTGCAACGGGCCGATAAGCGCGTGGAGCTGAGCATCAACCCAGGCGTGCGCCCCCGGCCACAGCGCAATGTAAGGCGCTGAGCCTTCAGCGAGCCGGGCTCTGCCCGGTCATCACAGGGCGGAGACAAGCCGTCACCACTGCCGATTGGGGGCGAAGCAGGCGAAGGTCGTCGGCTTGGGGGCCCCTCCGGCAGAGCCAAACCGGGGTGAAAAAAAGGCCAACCGGAAGGGTCCACAAGCGGGTGAGGAGTTTCCCACCCTCTGAAGGACTGGAGTCCTCACAGCACTATAAAAAACATAGCTGCCAGCGCATATCTCACTAGCGCTTGCAGCTATTTTTATTGTGTTTTCTGTCTCATCGCCCAGGTGGAGCACCACGGACGCGATCCGCGCATCACCCCCCAGGGCAACCCCGCCAGCCTGCGGGGCTGGTAGGTCAGGATGCGGAAGCGGATTCCCCGGGCTCTTCGGGCGCCTGGGTGTGCTTGATGAAGATCTGCGCGGCCCAGATGCCCACCTCGTACAGCAGGCACATGGGCACGGCCAGCGACAGCTGCGACACCACATCGGGCGGTGTCACGACGGCGGCCACCACAAAGGCCAGCACGATGAAATAGCCGCGAAACTCGCGCAGCTTTTGCACGCTCACGATGCCCATGCGGGCCAGCACCACCACAGCAATCGGCACTTCAAACGCCATGCCGAACGCCAGGAACATGGACAGCACAAAACTCAGGTAGGCCTCGATGTCAGGCGCGGCCGTGATGCTCTTGGGGGCAAAGCTCTGAATGAACGCGAACACCTGGCCAAACACCAGGTAGTAGCAAAACGCCACCCCGATGAAGAACAGCAGCGTGCTGGACACCACCAGCGGCAGCACCAGCTTTTTCTCGTGCGAATACAGACCGGGTGCCACAAAAGCCCAGATCTGCCACAGCACAAAAGGCAGCGCGAGCAGGAACGCCGACATCAGCAAGATCTTGAGCGGCACCATGAACGGCGAAATCACCGAAGTGGCGATCAGCGTGGCCCCCTTGGGCAGGTGGGCTACCAGAGGGGCGGCCAGAAAGTCATACAACGCGCCGGGACCTGGGAAGAAGAACAGGATCGCTGCCGCAATGGCGATGGCGATCATGGCCTTGACCAGCCGGTCGCGCAGCTCCATGAGGTGCTGTACGAACGGCTGCTCGGTGCCGGCCAGTTCGTCTTCTTTGGTGGGGGTTTCGGACATGGTGGGTTTTCGTGGGCGTCAGGGCCGCCCATGCAGCGCACGGGGCGCCGCAGGCTGCGTCAGTGGAATTTTTGGGGGCGGTAACGTGCTACGCGGGCTGCGCCAGACTGTGCCTTGGTGCGCACACCACTGCGGGCCTTGTACCACTGGGGCACCGCACCACGCTTGAGGCGCCAGTTCTTGCCGGGGTGCTTGTAGGCAGGCACCACGGCCGCCTGCTCCCGCAGGTCGGCGTTGTTGCTGGAATCGATGGCATCGGTCCAGTCTTTCTCGAACTCGCTGGCGCTGGTCTGGATGGTGTTGTGCACGTCGCGCGCGGCGTTCTCCACCGTGTCCTTCATCTTCTTGAGCTCATCGAGCTCCATGGACCGGTTGACCTCCGCTTTCACATCGGACACGTAACGCTGCGCCTTGCCGAGCAAGGTGCCAACGGTACGGGCCACACGGGGCAGCTTCTCGGGGCCGATGACGATCAACGCCACGGCGCCAATCAGCGCCATTTTGGACAGGCCAATATCAATCATGGATCAGGCGCCAGCGCAATGCAGGCCAAGGCAGCGGGTCAGCAGCACCAGCTCAGCTCTTTTGCTTGGCTTCGACATCGATGGTGGTCTTGTCGGCGGCCTGGCTGTTGGCCACCTGGCCAGCGGGGGGCGTGGCAGCAGCAGGTGCGTCAGACGAGCCATCCTTCATGCCGTCCTTGAAGCCCTTGACGGCGCCGCCCAGGTCAGAGCCCATGTTCTTGAGCTTCTTGGTACCGAACACCATCACAACGATCAACAGCACGATCAGCCAGTGCCAGATGGAAAAAGAGCCCATGAAATATCTCCTAACGAATTGCAATCATTTTAGACGGGGGGCGTGACAGGAGTTCAGTGCCGGGGCAAGCCGACACCTCTCAACATGGCACGATCGTCAGCCTGGTTCAGCCTTTGAGCCACGGACGGGCGCCGCCCATGACATGGATATGCAGGTGGTGAATTTCCTGCCCACCTTCAAGCCCCGTGTTTACCACGACGCGAAAGCCACCATCCGGGTACGGGTTGCAGCCCTGCTCCAGTGCCAGCTTTGGCGCCAGCGCCATCATGCGCCCCAACACCCCGGCATGCTCCGGGGTGACCTGTGCCATGGAAGGGATATGCAGCTTGGGCACCATCAAGAAATGCACTGGCGCCCACGGGTGGATGTCGTGGAAGGCGAAAATTTCTTCGTCCTCATAAACCTTCTTGGAAGGGATCTGGCCCGCGATGATTTTGCAGAAAAGGCAGTTGGGATCGTGCATGGGAGGGATCGGAGCAAAAGGAATCAGGGGTACAGGCGCGGATCAACCCTGAGGGCGCCTCGCGCGTGAGCGAGGGATGTCATGCATAACCCTCGCGAGTCGGTGGGAGTGCGGATAGGGATGGGCCACAAGGCGTCTTTTTGCAGCCAATAGCTGTGCTATTGGCCAAAAAAACAACGCAGCGGACCGCCCGAGACCGCGCTATCACAGACCGCAGGGAGTTATGCAGGACATCCCTAGGCATTGTCAGCGATCTTGATGCTGGGGCGCACGCCCACGTCCTTGCGGTGCGCGTGCAGCCACTCCTGCCCCGCTGTGCGGCCCAGCGCAAACAGCTTGCGCACAAAGGCCAGGTCCGCACGCAGCTTGCTGTCGGCCCCGAAGGGCGCCAGCACCGAGCCACCATCGATGCGGTGCATGCGCACGCTTTTGTAGCGGCGGGCGTCGAGCTTGCCCTCGGCGAGCAGGCGGCGAACGAACTCGATGGCGCGCAGCTCGGCCAACAGGCTGGCGTTGAAGGTGACTTCGTTCATGCGCTCCATGATCTCGGAGGCGCTGCTGGGCACGTCCAGATGCTCCACGGGGTTGATCTGCACCAGCAGGATGTCCGAGGTATCGGTCTGGTAGATCAGCGGGTGCAGCGCGGGGTTGCCGGAATAGCCGCCGTCCCAGTACGCCTCACCCTCGATCTCGACCGCCTTGAACAGCATGGGCAGGCAGGCCGACGCCATCACCGCATCCGCGCTGAGCCGGGGCCCAAAAAAAATCTCGCCCCGGCCGGTGCGCACGTTGGTGGCACACACAAACACCTTGGGGCCGACGACGCCGGTGCGGGCGGAGCACAGCAGGCTGAAATCCACCTCACGCTCCAGCAGCTTGCGCAGGGGGTTGATCCCCAGCGGATTGGTCTGGTAGGGCGAGA
>NZ_QAIM01000043.1:41559-55666 GCF_003061035.1 Acidovorax sp. HMWF018 | reverse complement strand
CCACTGCGACATCATGCCCACCAGCGGATTGGCGGCAGACAACGGCGTTCCCCAGGTCAGGCTGCCCAGCGCGCCCACCCCTTCCCACAGGCGGGTGAGCGATTCGCGGGCCAGGGTGCAGCCTGCGAGGTGGGCGTCTTCGGGGTCCTTGTGCTGCTGCGCTGCCTGCGCAAACCCATGCGCCAGGGCCACTGCGTTCATGGCGCCTGCACTGGTGCCACTGACACCGTCGAACTGCCACTGGCCGTCCTCCAGCAGCGCATCCAGCACGCCCCAGGTGAGCGCGCCGTGCGAGCCGCCGCCCTGCAGCGCCAGGTTCAGACGCGGGCGGGGACGGGCTGCTTCATGCATCCACGGCCTGGCTCTTGTTCATGGCGACCATGCCGCGCACGATGCGGTACAGGAACCAGATGGAGATCAGGCCCCAGGCGATCCAGCCGGGCAGGAAGAACAGCAGCCACAGCGGCGCCGTGACGATGTAGAGCACGCCAGCCCAGATCACGGTGCGGATGCGCCATGAGAAATGGTTGGCCTGCCAAGTGCCTTCGGCATCGCCTTTTTTCACCAGGTCGATCACCAGCGCCACGATCAGCAGCGCAGCGCCGGGCTGCGCGCCGGGGATGACCGCCCCCAGCGCCACGATCAGGTGCAGCACATAGCTGACCCAGCCGATGGCCTTGAGGTCCTCGGCCTTCTGGTCGTTGGTCTGCACATCGATGATGTCGCTCACGGCGTGCCTTCTTCGGCAGCGCGTTCCGCCACCTTGCGCAGGGCCTTTTCCTCGATGCCGCTGGTGCCTTCGCGGCGCTCCAGCTCGGCCACCACATCGGCAGGCGTGAGCCCGTAATGGGCCAGCGCCACCATGGTGTGAAACCACAGGTCGGCCACTTCATAGACGATCTTGGACTTGTCGGCGCCGTGGTCGACATCCTTGGCGGCCATGACCACCTCGGTGGCTTCTTCGCCGATCTTCTTCAGGAAGGCATCGGGCCCCTTGTGCAGCAGGCGTGACACGTAGCTGGTGGCCGGGTCGCCGCCGTTGGCGGGCTTGCGGCTTTCGATGACGGCGGCCAGGCGCGCCAGGGAATCGTGGGAACTCATGCTCTTGTCGTCCATTGCCATTACTTGTAGATGGATTCGGGGTCTTTCAAGACCGGATCGACAGCGTGCCAGGCACCGTCCTTGAGCACGCTGAAAAAGCAGCTGTGGCGGCCCGTGTGGCAGGCGATGCCGGGCTCGTGGCCCTGCTGGGTGACCTTGAGCAGCACCACGTCGTTGTCGCAGTCCAGGCGGATCTCGTGCACCGTCTGCACGTGGCCGGACTCTTCGCCCTTGAACCACAGCTTTTTGCGCGAGCGGCTGAAGTACACGGCGCGGCCCAGTTCAGCGGTTTTCGCCAGGGCCTCGCGGTTCATCCACGCAAACATCAGCACGTCGCCCGTGCCCTGCTCTTGCGCAATCACGGGCACCAGACCCTGCGCATCCCATTTCACTTCGTTGAGCCAGTTCATGGGGGCCATTGTCGGTGATCCGTGTGGCGCGCCAGTGCCAACCAGGGCGCGCACCTGCACTTTTCAATTGTTTTTGATTACAAGCGCAGGTATTACATGCGCTTGAAGCTATCAAATCAGGAGCAAATGCCGATCACATCCGCACGGGGATGCCGCGCTCTGCCATGCGCTGCTTGGCCTGGCCCACGGTGTATTCGCCGTAGTGGAAGATGCTGGCGGCCAGCACCGCGTCGGCGCCACCGGTCTGGATGCCGTCGGCCAAGTGGTCAAGGTTGCCCACGCCGCCCGAGGCGATCACGGGCACGCTGACCGCGTCACTCACCGCGCGGGTCAGTTCCAGGTCAAAACCCGCCTTGGTGCCGTCGCGGTCCATGCTGGTCAGCAGGATCTCGCCCGCACCGCGCTGCGCCATCTCGGTGGCCCAAGCAATGGCGTCCAGGCCGGTGTTCTTGCGCCCGCCGTGGCTGTACACGTCCCAGCCCGCACCCACGGGCTGGCCGTTGGCACCCAGGCGCAAGGCGTCCTCGGCAGAGCGGCGCTTGGCGTCGATGGCCACCACGATGCACTGCGCGCCGTACTTGGCCGACACCGCGTTGATCACCTCAGGATTGGCAATCGCGGCCGAGTTGAAGCTGGTCTTGTCCGCGCCGGCATTGAGCAGGCGGCGCACATCGTCCACGGTGCGCACGCCACCACCCACGGTGAGCGGAATGAACACCTGGCTGGCCACGGCCTCGATGATGTGCAGGATGAGGTCACGGCCATCGCTGGTGGCGGTGATATCGAGGAAGGTGAGCTCGTCAGCGCCCTGCGCGTTGTAGCGCGCAGCAATTTCGACCGGGTCGCCTGCGTCGCGCAGCTCGACGAAATTGACACCCTTGACCACACGGCCTCCGGTGACGTCCAGGCAAGGGATGATGCGTTTGGCGAGCATGCGGTCCTTAGCCGTTCAGTTCGTCGGCACGTGCTTGTGCCGCCGCAAAGTCCAGGTCGCCGCTGTAGATGGCGCGGCCGCAGATCACGCCCTCCACGCCCTCGTCTTCGACGGCGCACAGCTGCTCGATGTCGGCCATGTTGGACAGGCCGCCCGAGGCGATCACAGGGATGCTCAAAGCCTGGGCCAGCTTCACCGTGGCGTCGATGTTGATGCCCGACAGCATGCCGTCGCGGCCGATGTCTGTATAGATGATGGATTCGACGCCCCAGTCCTCGAACTTCTTGGCCAGGTCCACGACCTCGTGGCCGGTGAGCTTGCTCCAGCCGTCGGTAGCCACCTTGCCGTCCTTGGCGTCGAGCCCCACGATGATGTGGCCGCCGAACGCGCTGCAGGCGTCTTTGAGGAAGCCGGGGTTCTTCACGGCCGCCGTGCCGATGATCACGTAGCGCAGGCCGCCGTCGATGTATTTCTCGATGGTGTCCAGGTCGCGGATGCCGCCGCCCAGCTGCACGGGAATGTCGTCGCCCACCTCTTTCAGGATGGACTTGATGGCGCTGTAGTTCTTGGGCACGCCCGCAAACGCACCGTTCAGGTCCACCAGGTGCAGGCGGCGTGCGCCGGCATCCACCCATTTGCGCGCCATGGCGGCGGGGTCTTCACCAAAGGTGGTGGATTGGTCCATATCGCCTTGCTTGAGGCGTACGCAGTGGCCGTCTTTGAGGTCGATGGCGGGGATGAGCAGCATGGTGGTGAAGTTCGGGTGAAAAAGGGCGAGACGCAGCTCAGCCCGAACGGGTGGGGGTTAAGGGATCAGGGATTCCAGTGCAGAAAATTGCGGTACAGGGCCAGGCCGTGCTCCGCGCTCTTCTCCGGGTGAAACTGGGTGGCAAAAATATTATCGCGTGCAACCGCGGCAGCAAACAAACCGCCGTAGTCGGCCTGCCCGGCGCAATGGGCAGGATTTTGCGGCACAGCGTAGAAACTGTGCACGAAGTAGAAGTAACTGTTGTCGGGCACACCAGCCCACACCGGGTGCACGCCGCCGCCGTGGTGGGCGTGGGGCATCTGCCGCACCTGGTTCCAGCCCATCTGGGGCACCTTGAAACGGCTGCCATCGGGCTGGGTGCGGCCTGCCAGGTCAAACTTGAGCACATCGCCAGGGATCAGGCCCAGGCCGGGCGTGTTGCCTTCGGCGCTGTGGTCCAGCAGCATCTGCATGCCCACGCACACGCCAAACATCGGCTTGGTGGCAGCGGCTTCGAGCACCGATTCCTGCAGGCCCGACTCGCGCAGCTCGCGCATGCAATCGGGCATGGCGCCCTGCCCTGGCAGCACGATGCGCTGGGCGGCGCGCACGTCTTCGGGGCGCTGGGTGACGACCACGGTCCAGCCCGTGCCCTCGGCGGCGGCCTGCACGGCCTGCGACACCGAGCGCAGATTGCCCATGCCGTAGTCCACGACCGCCACTGTTTTTGCTTCCATATTCATAGCTGCTAGCGCATACAAATCAAGCGCTTGCGCCTGATTTGACTGAAAAATTCACAGAGAACCCTTGGTGGAGGGGATGACACCGGCCGAGCGCGGATCACGCTCCAGCGCCGCACGCAGCGTGCGTCCGAACGCCTTGAAGATGGTCTCGCACTGGTGGTGTGCGTTGACGCCCTTGAGGTTGTCGATGTGCAGCGTCACGCCCGCGTGGTTCACAAAGCCCTGGAAGAACTCGAACACCAGCTGCGTGTCGAGCTGGCCGATGCTCCCGGCCGTGAACTTCACGTCCATGTGCAGCCCGGGGCGGCCCGAAAAATCGACCACCACGCGCGACAGCGCTTCGTCCAGCGGCACGTAGGCATGGCCATAGCGGCGGATGCCTTTCTTGTCGCCCACGGCGCGTGCAAAGGCCTGGCCCAGGGTGATGCCCACGTCTTCCACCGTGTGGTGGCCGTCGATGTGCAGGTCGCCTTCGCAGTCGATGTCGAGGTCAATCAGCCCGTGGCGGGCGATCTGGTCGAGCATGTGGTCAAAGAAGCCGATGCCGGTGTGCAGCTTGGCCTGGCCGGTGCCGTCGAGGTTGATGCGCACACTGATGCGCGTCTCGGCGGTGTTGCGGCTGACCTCGGCAATGCGGTCAGCCATCGGGTCGGCCGATGGGGCGGAAGGTACGAGTGCGGAGGAAGTCATAGGGAGGCTTGGAGTGCGGCCAGCATCTGCGCGTTGTCTTCGGCATTGCCTACCGTCAGGCGCAGGCAGTTGGCCAGCAATGGGTGCATTGTAGAAACGTTCTTGACGAGCACCTTGCGGTTTTTCATGCCCTCGTAGGCCTTGGCGGAATCCGCCACACGGATCAGCACCATGTTGGCCTCGCTGTCCCAGCACTTTTCGACTCCCGGCATCTGGCGCAACGCGGCGATGAGCGTGGCGCGTTCGACACGGATCTCGGCGGCCTGGGCGGCAAAAACCTCGGCATGTTCCAGCGCAAACAGGGCGGCTTCGCAGTTGAGCACGCTCACGTTGTAGGGCGGGCGCACCTTGTCGATCTCGCTCACGAACGCCGAGGGCCCGATGAGGTAGCCCAGGCGCACGCCCGCGAGGCCAAACTTGCTGAGCGTGCGCATGAGCAGCACGTGCGCATTGCGCGCAGGCTCGGCACGCATGCGGTCGATCCAGGTGCGGCTGGCAAAGGGCTGGTAGGCCTCGTCCATGACCACGATGCCGCCCTGCGCACCTGCGGCATCGATGATGCGCTGCACCGCGCCCTCGTCCCACAGCGTGGCCGTGGGGTTGTTGGGGTAGGCGATGTAGGTGATGGCCGGGCGGTGCTGTCCGATGGCGGCCAGCATGGCAGGCTCATCCAGCTCGAAGTCGGGCGTGAGCGGCACGCCGACAAAGTCAAGGCCCTGCAGCTGCGCCGACAGCGGGTACATCACAAAACCGGGCATGGGTGCCAGCATGGTGGCGCGCTGACCCGTGCCGGGCTGTGCGCAGGCCAGGGCCAGCAGGGTGATGAGTTCGTCCGACCCGTTGCCCAGCACGATGCCATAGCCCTCGGGCATGCCCGCGTACTGCGCCAGGGCCGCCTTCAGGTCGGCAATGCGGTCGCCGGGGTAGCGGTTGAGTGCCACCGAACCCAGGCGCTGGCCCAGCGCGGCCTGCAAATGCGCGGGCAGGCGGAAGGGGTTCTCCATCGCGTCCATCTTGAGCATGCCGGTGGACGGCTGCACGACATAGGAATGCATCGCGCGCACGTCAGGGCGGATGCGGGCCAGGGCCTGGAGGGGGGACGACGCGGGAGTAGTCATTCGGTGGTGTCCAGTTCGTTGGGGGTGACAAGGAAAGGGTTGATGGGGCGCACGGCGTCCATCGGCTGATCGTGCGGCAGTGCCTCGGTCAGCAGGTAGCGGCAGCCTTGCTGGTGGGCGGACGAGAGGATGAGTGCATCCCAGTAGCCCAGGCGGTAGCGGTCCTGCAGGTCCCAGGCGCCATCCACGGTGTAGGAGTCCAGGTGCGGCGGCAGCCACACGCGCAGGCGGCGCACCTGGGCGCGCACCTGCTGCAGCACGTGGGGGCCATCAAAACGCTGGATGGCCTGGTTGTACAGCTCGTTGAGCACCTGCGAGCTGATGCGGCCGCTGCGCGTCTGCCAGCAAAAGCTGATCCATTCGCGCGCCCGCGCCTGGCGCTCGGCATCGCGGTCGTCCACGCTGGCGAGCAGGATTTCGGTATCGACAAAGATAGGGACGGTGGCCATGCGTTTTGCCCCGTTCAGCGCAGAAACAGGGTCTCGCGCGGCACATAGGGCCCGCTCGAAGCACCCCAGCTTTCAAAACTCAGCGCCTCGCGCATGGCCTGGGCATAGGCGTCTTCCTGGCGCATCTTTTCGGCCAGCCATTCACCGAGCAGGCGGGACACGCTGCTGCCGCGCTTGGCGGCTTCCACGCGCACCCATTCGGCAACGGTGTCGTCCATGGTAACGGTGATGTTTTTCATGGGTTAAATATTACACGAACTTCGTGCGCCACGAATTTCGTGTTGATTAAAACACCACAATCAAGCCGCCTTGCGCTGTGCCCCGCCCTGCAGCATCTGGCACGCCATGTCACCCACGGTGCGCAGCGCCTCCAGATGGGCAGGCGACCAGTCGCCGCCCACGCCAATGCGCAGGCAGTTGCGGAACCGCCCGCTGGCGCTGAACACCGTGCCGGGTGCGATCAGGATCTGCCGGGCCAGGCAGGCCTCGTGCAGTTGCACGGAATCGAGCGCGCGAGGCAGCTCCAGCCACAGCAGCAGGCCGCCGGGCGGGTCACTCACGCGCGTACCCTGCGGGAAGTGCGCGGCAATCACGTGGCGCACCTCATCCATGCGCGCCGCCACGGCCGCACGCAGCTGGCGCATGGCGGCGGCGTGGCCCGTCTGAGTGATGAGGTCGGCCAGGGCCAGCTCCAGCACGGCGGACTGGCCACCCGCCTGCAGGTCCTTGATGGCGCGCAGCTTGTCGGCCCAGCGGCCGGCCTCCAGCCAGCCCAGGCGCAGGCCCGGCGCCAGCGTCTTGGAGAACGAGTCGCACAACATCACATGGCCTGTGGTGTCGTACGACTTGACGGTGCGGCGCATCTCGTCCACCTCGACCAGATCGTTGTAGATCGCGTCCTCGATGACCGCCATGTCGTGCCGCGCCGCCATCTGCACCAGGCGCCTGCGCTCGGCCTGGGGCATGCAGCTGCCCAGCGGGTTGCTGAGCGTGGGCACCACCATCACGGCCTTGACGGGCTGGGTGTCCAGCGCGAGCTGCAGCGCATCAAGAGACAGTCCGTTGCGCGGGTGGGTGGGAATCTCCAGCGCCTTGAGGTGCAGGCCCTGCAGCACCTCCAGAAACGAAAAATGCGTGGGTGACTCCAGCGCCACCACGTCGCCCGGCTGCGTCACCGCGCGCAGGCACAGCGCAATGGAGTCCATGCAGCCGCCGGTGATCACGATATTCTCGGGGTCCAGGCTGCAGCCCAGGCTGACGGCATAGCGCGCCAGGGCGCGGCGCGCGTCCTCATGGCCCGACGAACCGGGGTAAGTGCACAGCAGGTTGCGGTGGCGCTGCGCGGCGCGCACCACGGCGCGGCGCACGCGGTCGGGGTTGAACAGCTCGGGGCCGGGCGTGCCGCTGCTGTACGAGATCATGTCCACCGGCTGGTTGCGCCCCAGGATACGCTGGCCCAGCCAGTCCACCGACACCTCGCGCGGGCGGCGCATCGGGCGCGGTGTGCTGGGCTCGGGCAGGCTCACCGGCCGCGCCGCCACAAAAAAGCCTGAGCGCGGGCGCGCGGTGATCAGGCGCGCATCTTCGAGCCAGTGGTAGGCCTGCACCACCGTGGTCTGCGCCACGCCGTGCTGGCGCGCCAGCTCACGCACCGAGGGCAGCTTTTCGCCGCGCGCCAGGGTGCCGTTGCGGATCAGCTGCGCGAGCTGTTCGGCGATTTGAAGGTACAACGGGGGTGCGTCATCGGTGGCCATGCTGCATTCTGTACTGGCCCTCTGGTCGATAGAAAGTACAGAGGCATCCCAGTACGACCAGTACAGATGGGTTGGTTTGCTGTTCTGTACTGGCCCAGATTGTGCAGGCCTGTGGCTGGTGGCGCATCGCAGGTGGCCGCACAGTGAAGGCATGAACACGCTGCACACCCCCACCCCACCGTCGCCCGCACTGCCCAGCCAGCCTGCGGTTCCTCTCACGCTGCAATGGAAGCGCCAGCCCCTGCCGCCGCTGCAGGCTGTCCAGGTGCTGGACTTCCGCGCAGGCGACATTGCCCTGCTCGAAGTCGAACAAGGCCGCGTCTGGGTGACCTGTGATGGTCTTCTGGAGGACTATTTTCTGGAGGCCGGCCAGCGCCTGTCCTTCACCGGACCCGTGCGACTGCGGGTCAGTGCCGAAGGCCACCGGCCCGCGCGGCTGAACTGGGCACAACACCGGGCGGTGGCAGGAGCCGCCTGTCCACCTGCACCCGCCGCATCTCAGCCCAAGGCGTCGGCACCCACACAGGGTGCCCTGCCCCGGGGGGCGATCAGCGCGGCTTGACTCCAGCCTTGAGCCGCATCTCGGCCGCCTGCGCGTGGGCCTGCAGGCCCTCGCCGTAGGCCAGCTCGGCGGCGATGGTGCCCAGCACCTGGGCACCAGCTTCGCTCACCTCGATGATGCTGCTGCGCTTCTGGAAGTCGTACACGCCCAGCGGGGAGGAGAAGCGTGCCGTGCCGCTGGTGGGCAGCACGTGGTTGGGGCCTGCGCAGTAGTCGCCCAGGCTTTCGGAGGTGTAGGCGCCCAGAAAGATCGCGCCCGCGTGGCGCAGCAAAGGCTCCCAACGGTGCGGGTCGGTGCTGCTCACTTCCAAATGCTCCGGAGCGATGCGGTTGCTGATCGCGCAGGCTTCTTCCATGTCCTTGGTGAGGATCAGCGCGCCCCGGCCGGTAAGGCTCTTGGCGATGATCTCGGCGCGCGGCATGGTAGGCAGCAGGCGGTCGATCTCGCGCTGCACGGCGTCGAGGTAGGCGGCGTCGGGGCACAGCAGGATGCTCTGCGCCAGCTCGTCATGCTCGGCCTGGCTGAAGAGATCCATCGCCACCCAGTCGGGCGGCGTGGTGCCATCGGCCAGCACCAGGATTTCGCTCGGGCCCGCGATCATGTCGATGCCCACGGTGCCGAACACCCGCTTCTTGGCGCTGGCCACGTAGGCGTTGCCGGGGCCGGTGATCTTGTCCACCTTGGGCACGGTCTCCGTTCCATACGCCAGCGCAGCCACGGCCTGGGCGCCGCCGATGGTGAAGGCACGGGTCACACCGGCCACGTAGGCGGCTGCCAGCACCAGCTCGTTGCGCTCGCCCTTCGTCGAGGTGCCCTCGCCCGTTCCGCCGGTTGCCACGCTGCCGCGCACGGGCGTGGGCACAACCATGATGATTTCCTGCACACCCGCCACATGGGCCGGGATGGCGTTCATCAGCAGGCTCGACGGGTAGGCGGCCTTGCCGCCGGGCACGTAGATGCCCACACGGTCCAGCGGCGTGACCTTCTGGCCCAGCAGCGTGCCGTCTTCGTCGCGGTAGCTCCAGCTCTCGCCCGAGGCCTTCTTCTGCGCTTCGTGGTAGCTGCGCACGCGCTTCGCTGCAGCCTGCAGGGCGTCGCGCTGAGCCTGTGGAATGGCGTCGAACGCGGCCTTGAAGTCGGCCTGGGTCAGCTCCAGCGCGGCCATGTTGGGGGCGCTGAGGCCGTCGAAGCGGGCGGTGTACTCCAGCACCGCCGCGTCGCCGCGCTTTTGCACGTCGGCCAGGATGTCGGCCACGCGCTGCTCAATGGCCGCGTCGGTGTCGGCAGACCAATGCAGGCGGGCTGCAAAATCAGCCTCAAAAGTGGCCGCAGAGGTGGACAGACGGGCGGGAGCAGCTACCAAAGTCATAGTGTCAGTCGTTGGGTGGAGGTCAGTTCTTTTCGGCCGGTATGGCCGAGGCAAACGCATCGATGATGCGACGCAGTGGCGCCTGCTTGAGCTTGAGCGCGGCCTGGTTCACGACCAGGTAGGAGCTGATGTCCATGATGCGCTCCACTTCGATGAGGTTGTTGGCCTTGAGGGTGTTGCCGGTGGAGACCAGGTCCACGATCGCATCGGCCAGGCCCGTGAGCGGCGCCAGTTCCATGCTGCCGTAGAGCTTGACCATGTCCACGTGCACGCCCTTGCTGGCAAAAAAGTCGCGCGCAATGCCGGTGTACTTGGTGGCGACCTTGAGGCGCGAGCCCTGCTTGACGGCCTGGGCGTAGTCGAAGTCATTGCGCACGGCCACGCTCACGCGGCACTTGGCAATGCGCAGGTCCAGCGGCTGGTACAGGCCCTGGCCGCCGTGCTCGATGAGCGTGTCCTTGCCAGTCACGCCGATGTCGGCGCCGCCGTATTCCACATAGGTGGGAACGTCGGTGGCGCGCACCAGCACCACGCGCACATTGGGCTGGTTGGTGGGGAGGATGAGCTTGCGCGATTTTTCGGGGTCTTCGAGCACCTCGATGCCTGCAGCGGCCAGCAGCGGCAGGGTTTCGTCAAAGATGCGGCCCTTGGAAAGCGCCAGGGTGATCATGTTGCTGCTGCTCATGCTTTTACTCGTTCGATGTCGGCGCCAATGCCGCGCAGTTTGGCTTCCATGCAGTCGTAGCCGCGGTCCAGGTGGTAGATGCGGTCCACCACGGTTTCGCCGTCGGCCACCAGGCCGGCAATGACTAGGCTGGCCGATGCACGCAGGTCGGTGGCCATCACGGTGGCGCCGGACAGGCGGGGCACTCCTTCGATGACCGCCACCTTGCCATCCACCTGGATTTTGGCGCCCAGGCGAACCAGCTCGTTGACGTGCATGAAACGGTTTTCAAAAATCGTCTCGGTCACCGTGGCCGTGCCCTGGGCGATGCAGTTCAGCGCCATGAATTGGGCCTGCATGTCGGTGGGAAAACCGGGGTACTCCGTGGTGCGAAAGCCCTGGGCCTTGAGCGTGGCGCCGCCGGCGCTTTGCACACGGATGCCGCCCTCGACCGCTTGCACGGTAGCACCGGCCTCGCGCAGCTTTTCGATCACGGCGTCGAGGTGGTCGGCGCGGCCATGGCGCAGCACCACATCACCGCCCGTGGCGGCCACAGCGCACAGGAAGGTGCCGGCCTCGATGCGGTCGGCCACCACGCGGTGGGTGCAGCCGTGCAGTTGGTCCACGCCCTGGATGCGGATGCGGCTGGTGCCGTGGCCTTCGATCTTCGCGCCCATGGCGATCAGCATCTCGGCCAGGTCCGAAATCTCGGGCTCTTGCGCGGCGTTTTCCAGCACCGTCTCGCCCTCGGCCAGCGCGGCGGCCATGAGGAAGTTCTCGGTGCCCGTCACCGTGACCATGTCGGTGGTGATGCGTGCGCCCTTCAGGCGCTTCCAGCCGGCGGGCAGCTTGGCGATCATGTAGCCGTGTTCGACCACGATCTCGGCGCCCATGGCGGCCAGGCCCTTGATGTGCTGGTCCACCGGGCGCGAACCGATGGCGCATCCACCGGGCAGCGACACCGTGGCCTCGCCAAAGCGCGCCAGCAGCGGGCCCAGGGCCAGCACAGAGGCGCGCATGGTCTTGACCAGCTCGTACGGGGCTTCGGGCGTGCTCAGCGCGCTGGCGTTGATATGCACGGTGCCGTCGTCGGCCCGCTCCGCCACCACGCCCATGTTGCGGATGAGCTTGAGCATGGTGCTCACGTCCTGCAGCTGGGGCACGTTGAGCAGGGTCACAGGCTCGGCCGTGAGCAGGGCGGCACACAACTCCGGCAAGGCGGCGTTCTTGGCGCCGGAGACCAGCGCCTCGCCTTGCAAGCTGCGTCCGCCGCGAATCAGGAGTTTGTCCATCTCAAATCACCAAAATAGGGGTCAAAAGTGCCGCTTGCGCTAGTGAAACATGCGCCAGCAGCTGTCAAAACGTGAGTGCCAGTGGGTGTGCAGGCGCTATGGCGCCTGGGCGGCCCATTCGGCCGGGGTGAAGGTTTTCATCGACAGCGCGTGCACCTCGTCGGTGTGCATTTTCGCGCCCAGCGTGGCGTACACGCGCTGGTGGCGCTGGATGGCGCGCTTGCCCTCGAACTCGGCCGAGACGATGGTGGCATACCAGTGGCGTCCATCGCCGTCGAGCGTAATGTGTTCGCAGGCCAGGCCAGCGGTGATGATGTCTTTGAGTTGGTCAGCGGTCATGGTGGGGCGCTCTGGATCAATGAGGACTGACGCAAATCGCGATGCAACAACCGCCTCGCACTGGAGGGGAGCGCTTGCCTGAACCTTGTTTTGCGTAAGTCATGTCAGTTACGGATTTTGTAGCCCGTGCGCAGCAGGTGCACGGCCAGCGCGCTCACGGCCAGCCAGGCGATGCCCACGATGCCCAGGCTGAGCCAGGGCGAGGTGTCGCTCTGGCCGAAGAAGCCGTAGCGGAAGCCGTCGATCATGTAGAAGAACGGGTTGAGGTGGCTCACGGCCTGCCAGAACGGCGGCAGCGACTGGATCGAATAGAACACGCCCGACAGGAAGGTCATGGGCACGATGATGAAGTTCTGGAACGCGGCCATCTGGTCGAACTTGTCGGCCCAGAGCCCCGCTATCAGCCCCAGCGTGGCCAGCAATGCCGCGCCCAGCAGGGCGAAGGCCAGAATCCACAGCGGCGCCGCAAACTCGGGCCGCGCAAACACCAGCGTGACGATGAACACACCCAGGCCCACCACCAGCCCGCGCACGATGGACGAGCCCACGTAGGCGCAGAACCAAGCCCAGTGCGACAGCGGCGTGAGCAGCACAAACACCAGGCTGCCCATGATCTTGCTCTGGATGATGCTGGACGAGCTGTTGGCAAAGGCGTTCTGCAACACGCTCATCATCACCAGGCCGGGCACCAGGAACGCGGTGTAGCTGATGCGGTCGTAGACCTTGACGTGGTCTTCGAGCACATGGCCGAAGATCAGCAGGTACAGCACAGCTGTGAGCACCGGGGCGGCGACGGTCTGGAAGCTGACCTTCCAGAACCGCAAAACTTCTTTGTAGAACAGCGTCTGCCAGCCGGTCATAGCGCAACACCCTCCAGCGGAATGTTCGATGCCGACGTGCCGGACATCACTTGCAGGAACACATCCTCCAGATCGGGCCGGCGAATCTCCATGTCCTGCACCTCGACCCCGGCCACGCGCAAGGCAGCCAGGTGGTTTTCAATCTCTGCCGCGTCGTGCGCCGGCAACTGGACGATGCGACCGGTGACCCGCGCCACGGCAGCCAGCGCGGGCGGCAGGGCCGTGTCGGTCTTGAACTGCAGCACGCTGCCCGAGGCGGCCTTGAGCAACTCGCTGGTGCGGTTGAGCGCCACCACCTGCCCCGCCTTGAGCATGGCAATGCGGCCGCACAGGGCTTCGGCTTCTTCGAGGTAGTGGGTGGTGAGCAGCACGGTGTGCCCCTCTTTGTTCAGGCGGGCGATGAAGTGCCACAGCGTCTGGCGCAGCTCCACGTCCACGCCCGCCGTGGGCTCGTCGAGCACGATGATGGGCGGCTTGTGCACCAGGGCTTGTGCCACCAGCACACGGCGCTTCATGCCGCCCGACAGCTGGCGCATGTTGGCGTTGGCCTTGTCGGTCAGGCCGAGGTTCTCCAGCAGCTCGTCGATCCAGGCGTCGTTGTTCTTCACGCCGAAGTAGCCCGACTGGATGCGCAGCGCCTCGCGCACGTTGAAGAAAGGGTCGAACACCAGCTCTTGCGGCACGATGCCCAGCTTGCGGCGGGCATCGGCGTACTGGGCCTGCACATCGCTGCCCTGCACCAGCACGCGGCCGCTGGTGGCACGCGCCAGGCCTGCGAGGATGCTGATCAGGGTGGTCTTGCCGGCACCATTGGGGCCCAGGAGCCCGAAGAACTCGCCCTCCTCAATGTCCAGATTGACCTGGTTCAGTGCCTGAAAAGGGCCTTTGGGCGTGGCAAAGGTCTTGGAGATGGCTTGGAAGGAGACTGCGGGCATGAAGCCTTCGATTTTAAGGCCTCAGCCCTCGGCGGGCGGGGCGGCCGCTTCAATGGCCCCTGGCGGGCGCTGTGGGCCCTCAGCTTCATGGCTTGGGGGCAGAGCCACCCGGGACCATGAAAGCTATTTCATATCAAGG
>NZ_QAIM01000043.1:0-41540 GCF_003061035.1 Acidovorax sp. HMWF018 | reverse complement strand
AAGGTGCGGCGACCAGCAGCGCATCCACCCCATACAACCCTGCCATGCCCGCCAGACCAGCGGGCATGCCTTGCACGGAAAACTGCTTGCCTTCGGACAGGGCTTCACGCCGACATTCGAGCAGCACGGCCAAGGCCGAGGTGTCGAACACCGTCAGCCCATGGGCGTCCACCACCACCGCGCTGTCGCGGTGAACCCGCAACCCCTGCTTGAGCATGTGCAGGCAGGCAGTAGCCTGGCGGTGGGTGAGTTCGGGGGGCAGGACCAGCATGGCGAGGGGGCGGTCAGCCCTTGGCAGTGCCCGCATTGGTCTTGTTGCGGGCGGCCAGTGTCTCGATCAGGCCGTCGATGCCCTTGGCATTGATCTCCTGCGCGAACTGGCCTCGGTAGGTTTCCACCAGCCAGACGCCCAGCACATTCAGGTTGTAGATCTTCCAGCCTGCGCCATCACCAGGAGTCTTTTCGAGGCGGTAGTCGAGCTGGATGGGGTCGCCCCGGCCCACGATTTCGGTGCGCACCAGCACGTCCTTGTCCTCGGCGGCTGCGCGCAGGGGCTTGACCTGGATGCTCTGGTCATTGACCTGGGCCAGCGCGCCGGCATAGGTGCGCACCAGCAGGATCTTGAACTCGTCCTGCAGGCGTTTTTGCTGCTCGGGCGTGGCCTGGCGCCAGCCGGGGCCCACGGCTGCGGCGGTCATGCGGCGGAAGTTGACGTTGGGCATCACCGTTTTATCGACCAGGGCGATCACCTTGCTCAGGTCCCCGGCCTGGATGGCCTTATCGGACTTCACGGTGTTGAGCACATCGGCGGACAGCCGCTTGATCAGCGCGTCGGGCGCCTCGTCGGCTGCGAGGGCAGACAACGGCAGGCTCAGCACGGCACTGGCTGCAATGCAAAGGGCGGCACGGCCCAGGGAACGTCGGTTCATCATCTTCTCGGCTTTCATCGGTGCGGGCTTGTGCCCGTCAAATCATTGTGGAGGTGCGGGCCCACTGGCATGCGTCGCAGCGGTTGCGGATTGCAAGCAAGTGCAACAGGGCCAGACCCAGGGCGGCGCATCGGTGCATGTGCCCCGCCCGGCATGCCATCAGCGCGCAGGAGGTTCCTCGGGCAGCACGCCATTGCTGGCGCCGCCGTCGTCCTTGCCGTCCGCATTCGGCGCCTCACCGGCGTGGCTGCGCACCTGCAGGTACACGTCACGCGTAAAGCTGTACTTGTCCAGGGCCGCACTGTCGAGCACAGAGCCCGCGCGCAGCAAGTTGGAGCGCACCTCGACGGCGCGCAGCGCATACAGCGAGTTGCGGGCCGAGACCGGGTCCACATAGCTCACCACGTTGCCCTTCATGTCCACCGGCAGCGCGAATGTGTCGCGCACGGTGGAAGGCCCCAGGATGGGCAGCACCAGATAGGGGCCAGTACCCACGCCCCAGCGCCCCAGGGTCAGGCCGAAGTCCTGCTTGTAGCGGTCGATGCCCAGCTCGCTGGCGATGTCCAGCAAACCGCCCAGGCCCATGAACGTGTTCACATTGACCCGCATGAAGCTGGACGCAGCGGCTTCACCGCGCAGCTGCAGCACGTTGTTCACAAACGACCAGACGTCGCTCAGGTTCCCGAAGAAATTGCTGACCCCCGTGCGTACCGGTGCGGGCGTGACCTCCTTGTAGGCCGTCGCCACGGGCTTGAGCACCATGGCATCGACCTGTTCATTGAAGTTGGTCATGCTGCGGTTGTAAGACTCCAGCGGGTCGCGGGGATCAGGGTTGGCCACCGTGGCGCACCCGGTGAGCAGCACAGCCCCCAGCAACAAGGCCAGGCTGGCTGCAAGGCGGGACATCGACAACCTGCCGTCATCAATGCGGGCACGGAGTGTATGGAGTGAATGCATCATTTTTTTCCACCTGTCCCTGCAGGTTTTGCGCCGTCTTCGGCTTTGCTGTAAAGAAATTGTCCGATAAGGTTCTCAAGCACCACCGCCGACTGGGTAGACGTGATCGTGTCTCCCGCCGCCAGATTTTTTTCGTCGGCACCCGCCTCGATCCCGATGTACTGCTCGCCGAGCAGGCCGCTGGTCAGGATCTTGAGGGAGCTGTCCTTGGGGAAGGCGTAGCGGTCTTCCATGGCCAGCGTGACCCGCGCCTGGAAGGTCTTGTCGTCAAAGGTGATGGACTCCACGCGCCCCACCACCACCCCAGCGCTGCGCACCGCCGCCTGGGGCTTGAGACCGCCGATGTTGTCGAACTTGGCGGTGACACGGTAGCCCGAATGGAATTGAAGGCTCAGCAGGTTGGCCGACTGCAGCGCCAGAAACACCAGTGCCACCGCGCCCAGCATCACGAAGAGCCCTACCCACAGATCGTTTTTGGAGCGTTGCATATGTTTGATTCCTAGAACTGCCAGCACCGCCAGCGTCAGATACTGAACATCAGTGCGGTGAGCACGAAGTCCAGTGCCAGCACCGCCAAAGACGCCATGACCACGGTGCGCGTGGTGGCGCGCGACACACCCTCAGGGGTGGGTTTGGCTGCATAGCCCTGCAGCAGCGCCACAAAAGTTACCGTGAAGCCAAAGACCACACTCTTGAGCACGCCGTTGCCCAGGTCTTTCCAGACATCCACCCCGCCCTGCATCTGGCTCCAGAACGCCCCGGGGTCAATGCCGATCATGAGCACCCCTACGATCCAGCCGCCGATGATGCCCACCGCACTGAACACCGCCGCCAGCAGGGGCATGGTGATCACCCCTGCCCAGAAGCGAGGCGCCAGGATGCGCTGCACCGGGTCCACCGCCATCATCTCCATGGCGCTGAGCTGCTCCCCCGCGCGCATGAGGCCAATTTCTGCTGTGAGCGACGTGCCTGCGCGGCCCGCAAACAGCAGCGCCGTGACCACGGGGCCCAGCTCGCGCACAAGACTCAGTGCCACCAGCAAGCCCAGGGCCTCTGACGAGCCATAGCGCTGCAGCGTGTAGTAGCCCTGCAAGCCCAGCACAAACCCCACGAACAGGCCCGACACGGCAATGATGGCCAGCGAATAGTTGCCCAGGAAATGCACCTGGTCGCGCACCAGCGAGGGCCGCATCAAGGTCGCACCCAGGAGCCGCACCAGCCGCCCAAACAACCGCGCGCCCATGCCAATGTCAGCCAGCTTGTGGCGCACAGCAAAACCGACGTCGGAGGGCTTGTACCAACTCACAGTGCACGTCCTCCTGCAGGTCCGAAATCCTCGGCAACGGCCGGGCCGGGGTAATGGAACGGCACCGGGCCAGTCGGTAGAGCGTTGACAAACTGGTGCACCAGCGGGTCACGGCTGGCGAGGACCTCCTCAGGCGTGCCCTGCGCCGCCACAACGCCTTCGCCCAGGATGATCACATGGTCCGCCAAGCGGAAAGTCTCCTCCAGGTCATGCGACACCACGATGCTGGTGAGGCCCATGGCGTCGTTGAGCTGACGGATCAACTGCGCAGCCGTGCCCAACGAGATGGGGTCCAGGCCCGCAAAGGGTTCGTCGTACATGACCAGTTCTGGGTCCAGCACGATCGCTCGGGCCAGCGCCACGCGGCGCGCCATGCCACCCGATATCTGGCCGGGCATCAGGTCGCGTGCACCACGCAGGCCCACCGCATGCAGCTTCATCAGCACCACATCGCGGATCAGTTCCTCGGACAAATCGGTGTGCTCACGCAGCGGAAAGGCCACGTTCTCAAACACGCTCAGGTCGGTGAACAGCGCCCCGAACTGGAACAACATGCCCATGCGCCGGCGCGCAGCGTACAAGGCCTGCACGTCCATGCGCCCCACGTCCTGACCGTTGACCAACACCTGGCCACTCTGGGCCCTGTGCTGCCCCCCAAGCAGACGCAGCACCGTGGTCTTGCCCCCGCCCGATGCGCCCATCAGCGCCGTGACCTTGCCGCGCGGCACCGCCAGGGTCACGTCGCGCAGGATCACGCGGTCACCGTACGAAAACGTGACGTTGCGCAACTCGGCAAGAAATGTGGACTCGGCCATGCAAGAAATGGATGTCTGATCTGAGGCCTGCCAAAACGACATCCGCCCCCGGAAAATGGAGCGCAGATGGTAGCCGAAGACACAAACATACATTCATGCATGTTTGTAAAGAAAAAGCACAACCGCCAGCGATCCCGACCGAGCGAGACCGAGGCAAGCCCGGATTGACAGAACCCCTGATTGTGCCAACAAAGCGTCCAGAAGGCTGACGCCCGGCCATTGCCCCACCGTCAAAGGCCCCATCAACACAAACGGCGCCCGAAGGCGCCGTTGCTTGGAGGGTGCGAGAAACCGCAGGATCAGCGGGGCAGGTCCGAATATCCCATCAGGAACTCGTCCACCGCACGCGCGGCCTGGCGGCCTTCACGGATGGCCCAAACCACCAGTGACTGACCCCGGCGGATATCGCCCGCCGCAAACACCTTGGGCACGTTGGTGGCATAACCGCCGTCAAAGTCCGTGGTGGCGCGGGCATTGCCTCGGGCATCCTTCTCGACACCGAAGGCCTCCAGCACCGGCGCGACCGGGCTCACAAAACCCATGGCCAGCAACACCAGATCGGCCTGGTAGTGTTTTTCGGTGCCAGGAATCTCGACCAGCTTGCCGTCCTTGAACTCGACCTGCACCGTAGTCAGGCTCTTGACCTTGCCCTTTTCGCCCGTGAACTCCTTGGTGGAGATCGCGAACTCACGCACGCAACCTTCTTCGTGGCTGGAGCTGGTGCGCAGCTTGAGCGGCCAGTAAGGCCACGTCAGGGGGCGGTTTTCCACTTCAGGGGGCTGGGGCATCACCTCGAACTGGGTGACGCTGGCTGCACCATGGCGATTGCTGGTACCCACGCAGTCGCTGCCGGTGTCGCCGCCGCCGATCACGATGACATGTTTGCCCGTCGCCATGATCTGGCCCTTGAGCTTGTCGCCCGCGTTGACCTTGTTCTGCTGGGGCAGGAATTCCATGGCGAAGTGAATACCGTCAAGTTCACGGCCTGGCACAGGCAGGTCGCGCGACTGCTCGGCGCCACCGGTGAGCAGCACGGCGTCAAACTCCTTGTTCAGCTGTTCGGGCGTGACGGTTTCCTTGGCCCAGTTGGTGACTTTGGAATCCTTGCCCAGGCCGTCCTTCGCGGCGCCCACGAATACGCCGGTGCGAATCACCACACCTTCGGCTTCGAGCTGCTTCACGCGGCGGTCGATGTGCGACTTCTCCATCTTGAAGTCGGGGATGCCGTAGCGCAGCAGGCCGCCCACACGGTCGTTTTTCTCGAACAGCGTGACGCTGTGGCCAGCGCGGGCCAGTTGCTGCGCAGCCGCCAGACCTGCGGGGCCGGAGCCCACCACAGCCACCTTCTTGCCCGTCTGGTGCTTGGCGGGGCGCGGCTGCACCCAGCCTTCGGCCCAGGCGCGGTCGATGATCGCGTGCTCAATGCTCTTGATGCCCACAGCATCGTCGTTCACGTTGAGCACACAGGCAGCCTCGCAAGGTGCGGGGCAGATGCGGCCGGTGAACTCAGGGAAGTTGTTGGTGCTGTGCAGCACCTCGATCGCGCTCTTCCAGTCCGCGTGGTACACGAGGTCGTTGAAGTCGGGAATGATGTTGTTCACCGGGCAGCCGTTGTTGCAGAACGGCGTGCCGCAGTCCATGCAGCGCGCGCCTTGCACCTTGGCCTGGCTCTCATCGAGCCCGACGACAAATTCCTTGTAATGCTTCAGGCGCTCGGGCACGGGCTTGTAGCCCTCTTCGATGCGCTCGTATTCCATGAAGCCGGTAGTTTTTCCCATGACGATGTCCTTGTCTATGAATGCTGTGCGAAGGGTGTGGCGACGCCTTACTTGGCGGGGGCCACTTCTTTTTTGGTAGCAGCTACCGCTGGTGTAGCGGACTCCTCCAGCACTTTTCGTTCATAAATTTCAGCCAACGCACGCTTGTACTCGGTCGGGAAGACCTTGACGAACTTGCTGCGCGATGCGGCCCAGTTGTCCAGCAGCTCGCGCGCGCGCTTGCTGCCCGTCCAGCGGTTGTGGTCTTCCAGCAGCTTCTTGAGCTGGGCCTCATCCGTCTGGCCGTTGTGCCAGATCGAGCGGGGGACCGTGGCTTCCTGCTCAGTGGCGGGCAGGATGCGCTCCAGCGTCACCATCGACAGGTTGCAGCGCGTGTCGAACTGTCCGTCTTCGTCGTAAACATACGCTACGCCGCCGCTCATGCCTGCTGCAAAGTTGCGGCCGGTCTTGCCGAGCACCACCACCGTACCGCCAGTCATGTACTCGCAGCCATGGTCGCCCGTACCTTCGACGACGGCCGTGGCACCCGACAGACGCACCGCAAAGCGTTCACCGGCCACGCCGCTGAAGAAGGCCTCACCCGTGGTGGCGCCGTACATCACGGTGTTACCCACAATGGTGTTGCGCACCGCCTCGCCCCGGAAGTCGATGCTAGGGCGCACGATGACACGGCCACCCGACAGGCCCTTGCCCGTGTAGTCGTTGGCGTCGCCGATCAGGTACAGCGTGATACCGCGGGTGAGGAACGCGCCGAACGACTGGCCGCCCGTGCCTTCCAGCTGGATGCGGATGGTGTCGTCAGGCAAGCCTTCGGGGTGCACACGGGTGACCGCGCCGGACAGCATCGCACCGACCGAACGGTTCACGTTGCGCGCCACCTCGATGAACTGCACGCGCTCACCCTTTTCGATGGCAGGCTTGCTGCGCTCGATGAGCTTGCGGTCCAGTGTGTGCTCGATGTTGTGATCCTGCACGTCCACGTGGAAGCGGGGCACATCGGCGGGCACGTTCGGCTGGGCAAACAGGCGGCTGAAGTCCAGGCCGCGTGCCTTCCAGTGTTCCAGGCCCTGACGCATGTCGAGCAGATCGGTGCGGCCGATCAGGTCGTCAAACTTGCGAATGCCCAACTGGGCCATGATCTGGCGCACTTCTTCCGCGATGAAGAAGAAGTAGTTCACTACATGCTCTGGCTTGCCAGAGAACTTCTTGCGCAGCTCGGGGTCCTGCGTGGCCACGCCCACGGGGCAGGTGTTCAGGTGGCACTTGCGCATCATGATGCAGCCTTCCACCACCAGCGGCGCCGTGGCAAAGCCGAACTCGTCAGCACCCAGCAGTGCGCCGATGGCGACGTCGCGGCCGGTCTTCATCTGGCCGTCGGCCTGCACACGGATGCGGCCGCGCAGGCGGTTCAGCACCAGCGTCTGCTGGGTTTCGGCCAGGCCGATTTCCCACGGACCGCCCGCGTGCTTGATGGACGACCAGGGCGAAGCGCCCGTGCCGCCGTCATGCCCTGCGATCACCACGTGGTCGCTCTTGCACTTGGCCACGCCTGCGGCGATGGTGCCCACGCCCACTTCGGACACCAGCTTGACGCTGATGCCTGCGTGCGGTGCGACATTCTTCAGATCGTGGATCAGCTGGGCCAAGTCCTCGATGGAGTAGATGTCGTGGTGCGGCGGTGGCGAAATCAGGCCCACACCCGGCACGCTGTGGCGCAGCTTGCCGATGTAGTTGGACACCTTGCCGCCAGGCAGCTGACCGCCCTCGCCGGGCTTGGCCCCCTGGGCCATCTTGATCTGGATCTGATCGGCGGACGACAGGTACTCCGCCGTCACGCCGAAGCGGCCCGACGCCACCTGCTTGATGCGGCTGCGCAGCGAATCGCCGTCCTGCAGGGGCAGATCGACCTCGACGTTCTCGGCGCCGATCACGCTCTTCAGGGTGTCGCCCTTCTTGATCGGGATGCCCTTGAGTTCGTTGCGGTAGCGTGCCGCGTCCTCGCCACCTTCACCGGTGTTGCTCTTGCCGCCAATGCGGTTCATGGCCACCGCCAGGGTGGCGTGCGCCTCGGTGGAGATGGAGCCCAGCGACATGGCGCCCGTGGCGAAGCGCTTGACGATTTCCTTGGCAGGTTCGACCTCATCAATCGAGATCGCCTTGGACGGATCGATCTTGAACTCGAACAGGCCGCGCAGCGTCATGTGGCGCTTGCTCTGGTCGTTGATGATCTGTGCGTATTCCTTGTACGTGTTCCAGTTGTTGGCGCGCGTGCTGTGTTGCAGCTTGGCAATCGCGTCAGGCGTCCACATGTGGTCTTCACCACGGGCACGCCAGGCGTATTCGCCACCGGCGTCCAGCATGGTTTCGAGCACGGGGTCGTCGCCAAACGCGGCCTTGTGCATCCGGATGGCTTCTTCAGCGATCTCGAACACGCCGATGCCTTCCACACGGCTGGCGGTGCCGGTGAAGTACTTGCCCACGGTTTCCGTGTTCAGGCCGATGGCCTCGAACAGCTGGGCGCCGCAGTAGCTCATGTAGGTGCTCACGCCCATCTTGGACATGATCTTGGACAGGCCCTTGCCAATCGCCTTGACGTAGTTGTAGATGGCCTTGTTGGCCGACAGGTCGCCGCCCAGGTCCTTGTGCATCTCGGCCAGGGTTTCCATGGCGAGGTAGGGGTGCACGGCCTCGGCGCCGTACCCTGCCAGCACCGCGAAGTGGTGCACCTCGCGCGCGGTACCCGTTTCGACCACCAGGCCGGCCGTGGTGCGCAGGCCTGCGCCCACCAGGTGCTGATGGATGGCCGACAGCGCCAGCAGCGCGGGGATGGCGACTTGCGTCGCGCTCACCGCGCGGTCGCTGATGATGAGGATGTTGGCACCGCCCTTGATGGCGTCCACCGCCTGCGCGCACAGCGAGGCCAGCTTGGCTTCCACGCCCTCACGGCCCCAGCTCAGCGGGTAGGTGATGTCGATGGTCGCGCTCTTGAACTTGCCTTGCGTGTACTTCTCGATGTCGCGCAGCTTGGCCATATCGGCAAAGTCGAGCACGGGCTGGCTCACTTCGAGCCGCATCGGGGGGTTGACCTGGTTGATGTCCAGCAGGTTGGGCTTGGGGCCGATGAAGCTGTTCAGCGACATCACGATGGCCTCGCGGATCGGGTCGATCGGCGGGTTGGTCACCTGGGCGAACAGCTGCTTGAAGTAGTTGTACAGCGGCTTGTTCTTGCCCGACAGCACGGCCAGCGGGCTGTCGTTGCCCATGGAGCCGATGCCTTCTTCGCCGTTTTTGGCCATGGGCGCCATCAGGAACTTGATGTCTTCCTGGGTGTAACCAAAGGCCTGCTGGCGATCCAGCAACGGCAGGCCGGCAGCTGCAGGGACCGCGGCGGCTTCACCCGTCTCGATGCTGTCCAGCTTGATCCGCAGGTTTTCGATCCACTGCTTGTAGGGCTTGGTGTTGACGATGTTGGCCTTGAGCTCGTCGTCGTCGATCATGCGGCCTTGTTCCAGGTCGATCAGGAACATCTTGCCGGGCTGCAGGCGCCACTTGCGCACGATCTTGTTCTCGGGCACGGGCAGCACGCCCGACTCGGAGCCCATGATGACCAGATCGTCGTCGGTAATGCAGTAACGCGAGGGGCGCAGGCCGTTGCGGTCCAGCGTGGCGCCGATCTGGCGGCCGTCGGTGAACACGATGGAGGCGGGACCGTCCCAAGGCTCCAGCATGGCGGCGTGGTATTCATAGAAGGCGCGGCGGCGCTCGTCCATGGTGGTGTGCTGCTCCCAGGGCTCCGGGATCATCATCATCACGGCCTGGCTGATGGGGTAGCCAGCCATGGTCAGCAGTTCCAGGCAGTTGTCGAACGTAGCGGTGTCGGACTGGTCGGCAAAGCTGATGGGGTACAGCTTTTGCAGGTCGGCCGCGAGCACGGGCGAGGCCATCACGCCTTCGCGGGCCTTCATCCAGTTGTAGTTGCCCTTGACGGTGTTGATTTCACCGTTGTGCGCCACGTAGCGGTACGGGTGGGCCAGCGGCCATTCGGGGAACGTGTTGGTGGAGAAACGCTGGTGCACCAGGCCGATGGCCGAGACGCAACGCTCGTCGGACAGGTCCTTGTAGTACACACCCACCTGGTCGGCCAGCAGCAGGCCCTTGTAGACCACGGTGCGGCTGGACATGGACGGAACGTAGTATTCCTTGCTGTGCTTGAGCTTGAGGGCCTGGATGTTGGCGCTGGCCGTCTTGCGGATCACGTACAGCTTGCGCTCCAGCGCGTCCTGCACGATCACGTCATTGCCACGGCCGATGAACACCTGGCGCAGGATGGGCTCCTTCTTGCGCACGGTGGGGGACATGGGCATGTCCACATTCACCGGCACATCGCGCCAGCCCAGCAGTACCTGGCCTTCGGCCTTGATGGCGCGCTCCATCTCCTGCTCGCAAGCCAGACGCGAGGCATGTTCCTTGGGCAGGAAGATCATGCCCACACCGTATTCGCCAGCCGCTGGCAAGGTCACGCCTTGCTTGGCCATCTCTTCGCGGTACAGCGCGTCAGGGATCTGGATCAGGATGCCAGCGCCGTCGCCCATCAGCGGATCGGCACCCACCGCGCCACGGTGGTCGATGTTTTCCAGAATCTTCAGAGCCTGCGTCACGATGTCGTGGCGCTTGATGCCCTTGATGTGGGCCACAAACCCGAGGCCGCAGGCGTCGTGTTCGTTACCCGATGAATACAAACCGTGTTGTTGCAGATGCTGGATCTCGGCAGCCGTGGTCATGGCGCACTCCTATATTTTTCGCAGGGGAGCCGAGGTTAGTGCATTGCAGCATATTTTGGCAAGCAGTTTAATTGGGGTCAGATTCCCATTAAGCAAACCACAATTCAGATGAGCATATTATTGGGGACATATTAAAATCAATAGCAATGAGGCCAATGATTTCAATCGCCATCGTCGGTTTTTGCATGATTTTTTGCCATTCGAGGCCTGCCAGGCATTCCCCGAGTCACGCGGCGCGGGGTCTGCTGTTGCAGGCCCGCAAGAAACTCGGTGTCGCCCAAAGCCCACCCGCTGAGTGCCGAGTCGGTCAACGCCGTTTGCACCGACGCCCCCAGGCCCGCCTGCACCAGTGCGGCATAGGCTGCCTCGCGCGCAAACGGGGTGTTGCCCAAAGCCCAATACAGCGCATGGGGCGTCAACCACCGGTCGTTACGCAAGCCCAACCAGTGTGCGTGGCTGGACCAGGCGTAGTCAGCGGGCTGCTGCACCAATCCGGCCCGTACAGGGTTGAGGTCCAGGTACACCATGCACGCCAGCAAATACCGTTCCGGCTGCAATACCGTGGAACGGTAGCGCCCCTCCCACAAAGTACCAGTGCGGGCATGCCGACGGTTGAAGTACTGCACATACCGGCGCCCCACCGCTTGCATCATCTGGGGCAGTCCGTCTTGTGAGGCTGGCGTAACCAGCAGGTGAAAGTGGTTATCCATCAGCACATAAGCATGGACGGCCACGGCATATTTCTGCGCGTTGTCCATCAACAGCGCCAGCAGCGCGTCGAAATCTTCCACTCCGCGGAAGATCGGCTGACGGTTGTTACCCCGCAGGATGACGTGGTGCAAATGACCCGGCAGGGTCAGGCGTGGCAAACGGGCCATGGGTCTTGATCAGGAATATGGGAGTTACGATCATAGACCTGTCCCCTATTTCTCATCGATGCAAGCTGGCGACGCCCATCATCCGCCACGAAGATAGCGAGGCGCATGCTTGATTCTGGCCTGCCCTTGCGCGCCTTTTGGGCACGCGTCAATGCGTAGCCAAGTTCTCCACTGGGTCTGCCACCACACCAATGCCAAACCGCGCCCCCATGGCGTGTTCCAGGCCAAATTCGCCGAGAAGCGCCCGCAACCGCTCGGCCGCGCTGCGTTTTTTCTGTCCGGTGTAGCGCGCGATGATGAGTTCATTCTTCATGCTGTGCTCCCATCCCACCAGCTCGGTCACAGTGACCTGGTAGCCATTGGCCTCCAGGTACAGGCAGCGCAGCACATTGGTCACCTGGCTGCCGAGTTCGCGGGTGTGCAAGGGGTGACGCCACAGTTCCGCCAGGGGCGTGCGCGCCAACTGCAAGGCCTTGCCTTGGCGCAGGCAGGCTGCCATCTCCGCTTGGCAACAGGGCACCAGAACCATAGCCCGGGCCTTTTTTTGCAGCCCGAAGGCAATCGCGTCGTCAGTGGCGGTGTCGCAAGCATGCAAGGCGGTGACCACATCGATCTGGTCGGGCAACTCACGGGCATCCGCAGACTCGGCCACGGATAGATTGAGAAACGACATCCGCTCAAAATGAAGGCGCTGCGCGAGCACCCGCGACTTCTCTACCAGTTCCGCCCGGGTCTCCACCCCGTAGATACGCCCGTGGCCCAGAGCCTTGAAGTACAGGTCGTACAGGATGAAACCCAGATAGGACTTGCCCGCGCCGTGGTCCGCCAACGTGGGCCCACCGCCTTGGGCGGACAGCTCCGTGAGCAGGGGCTCGATGAAGTTGAACAGGTGGTACACCTGCTTGAGCTTGCGGCGTGAGTCCTGATTGAGACGGCCATCCCGCGTGAGGATGTGCAGCTCCTTGAGCAGCTCTACCGATTGGCCAGGGCGCAGTTCCTGCAGCTCAGCACTCTCGTTCTTGGATTTTCCCGCATCGCGAATTCGCTTGTCGGTCGTCACTGCAGATGGGTTCTTTTTATTCATAAACCGGTGCCTTGTGCTGGCGGATTGTCATCGCTGGCGGCAGTGGCGGCCATGTTCGCACCGCCTTTGTCATGAGGGCCCACGTCCAACGCCAGCCAACCGGCCATGCCCATCTCTTCAAGTACTTCCATGTTGCGCTCAAAGATGGTTTCCGCCTCGGGAAAGACCGACACCGCCCGATCAATGCTGGCCTCGCGCAACAAGTGCAGCGTAGGGTATGGAGTGCGATTGGTGCAATTAGTCACGTCGTCCGCATCTGTGCCGGCGAACTGAAACTGCGGGTGAAAGCTTGCGACCTGCAGCGTGCCCGCCAACCCGAGAACGTGCACCACGTCCTCCACGTCACCAAGAAAGTCGTTGAAATCCAGAAAATCCTGCAGGCAATGCGGCATCACCAGCAAGGTGGTGTCCCTGACTTCTGCGGGTGTTTTTGCGAGCGCCTGAAGTTCTTCGCGCAACACCTCCAGCACATCCTCCCCGGTCGTGGCCAAGCTCACCACATAGTGAATTTGCCCTTTGACATGCACCGACTTGGCAAATGGACAGAGATTCAATCCAATGACGGCCCGCTCCAACCACCAGACAGTGTCCTGGACGTAGGTATCAGTGGATACAAAATGGAGGAGCGCCTTAGCGGCGTTGGTGGAGGAAGATGTCATGGGTGCGCGCAGAAGCGCAGGGATAGAGTTGGGATTTTATCGGTGTGAGTTGTTGGCAGATCTCGCGACAGCGGCGGTCCAATCTGGAAACCTCATGGACCCCTCAGTGCACGCTCACATCGGCGGGAGGGCAGCGGAGGAAAAGAATAGATACGCAAGCCCACACAGCAAATACGCTTCAGGCGGCCACATCTAACGGAGCCTGAAGTCGCGCGACACCAGCGACGCCCCCCCAAAAAAATCAACGCATCTCGCTTCACCTCGGAACCGTGCGCTATTCCTGCAGGAGTCGGCGCCCTGTCAGGCGCTCATGCTCCCGCACCGCAAAGCGGTCCGTCATCCCGGCAATAAAGTCGGCCACCGCCCGCGCTCGCCCATAGCTATCGCCCTCCAGGGCTCGCGCGGTAAAGGCAGCTTTCATTTCGTGAGGCTGGGCCATATAGGCATCGAACAACTCACGCACGATTTCTTGGGCATGGCCCGTAGTCTCCATGACCCGGGGATGCCGGTACAGATGCTTGAAGAGGAACCGCTTGAGTACGGTAGAGCGCTCGCGCATCTCACCACTGAAGCTCACCAGAACTGGAAGCTTCCGCACCTCATCGGGATGGGCTGGTGCATGCTCGTGCAGCGCGGCTTTTGTGGTGTCAATGACGTCGTACACCTGCGCACTCAGCATCCGCCGTATCGCCTCATACAACAAGCGGCGCTGCATTGATGGCGTGGCGAGGCCGGGATGCTCCATCTGGGCTGCCGAACGGTACGCATCAAACAAGGGCACTTCTTGCAGCTGCGTCAGAGTAATCAACCCAGAGCGCACGCCGTCATCGATATCGTGTGCGTTGTAAGCAATCTCGTCGGCCAAATTGCACAACTGCGCCTCCAGACTCGGCCGCTCATTGCGCAGGAAGCGGGCACCAACACCATTGGGCTCCTCACTCTCCAACTGCAAAGCATGAGTGCGCGAGCAGTGTTTGAGAATCCCCTCTCGGGTCTCGAATGTGAGATTGAGTCCGTCATACAACGGGTATCGTTCTTCCAGCTTGTCCACCACTCGCAAGCTCTGCAAGTTGTGTTCAAAGTCTCCAAAGTCGGCCATGCAGCCATTCAAGGCGTCCTGCCCCGCATGCCCGAACGGGGTATGCCCCAAGTCGTGGGCTAACGAGATGGCCTCAACCAAGTCTTCGTTAATCTGCAGCGACCGTGCGATGGATCGCCCGAGTTGCGCGACTTCTAACGAATGAGTTAGCCGGGTACGAAATAGATCCCCCTCGTGGTTGAGGAAGACTTGTGTCTTGTAGACAAGCCGTCGGAATGCCGTGGAATGGACTATTCGGTCGCGGTCGCGCTGGTATTCAGTTCGAGTGGGCGGCGGACACTCCGAATGACGCCGACCGCGGGTCTGCGCGGGGGCAGATGCGAAGGGCAACAGATCTACGAGCCCAATCACCTTAGTAGCCCCCCATCAAACGGCACCTACGCTTCTCGAAAAAGGCAATCCAAGCAACCACAAATATTCACTCGCTGCAGGCATCAATAACTTCACGGACCAAGGAGTCTGGCGCCGGGCGTACGAGTGCTCTACCGGGGCCATCGATCACAACAAACCGAATTTCGCCTGCTTCGGCTTTTTTATCAATCCGCATCAACTCCAAATATCGACCGGCGTTGTCGTTAGCATCTAATACTGGCCCTTTGGTGGGTAAACCAGCGAGCTGGATCAAAGAGATCAGCCGCTGAACAAAGTCAGCGCCTACCAACCCCAAGCGTCGGGAGAGTTCAGCGGCCATGACCATCCCGGCCGAAACACCCTCTCCATGTAACCAAACACCGTAACCCATCCCTGCTTCGATGGCGTGACCAAAAGTGTGACCAAAGTTCAATATCGCGCGCAAGCCTGACTCCTTCTCATCCTTGCTTACGACCCAAGCTTTGATCTCACAACTACGCTGAACCACATGAGCAAGTGCCGCGGCCTCCTTGGCCATAACTGCGTTCAAGTTTTGCTCCAGCCATTCCATGAAGGCGATATCTGCAATCGGCCCATATTTAATAACCTCAGCTAAACCAGCGCGAAGCTCACGATCAGGCAGAGTACTCAATGTACAAAAATCGCAGATGACCAGTTGAGGCTGGTAAAAAGCCCCTATCATGTTTTTCCCCAACGGATGATTAATCGCAGTTTTCCCACCTACCGAAGAGTCAACTTGAGCGAGCAATGTCGTGGGCAACTGTACAAATGGTATACCACGCATATAGGTGGCAGCCGCGAAGCCAGTTAGATCACCAACCACACCGCCACCAAGAGCGAACAGGGTCGTCTTTCGATCACATTGCCAACTCAAAAGTGAGTGAAATATATTGTTTAAAGAATCCCAACTCTTATGAGACTCTCCATCTGGCAGCTCGATAACACGAACGTCCTCGAATATTCGAGCTAGAGATTTTTTTACCCGATCTAAATGATACCCAGCAACAATAACATTTGTAACAATTACAGCCATCCGAAAATCGGAAACAATGCCTTTGAGCGACTGAACCAAGTCGATGTTTTCACCCACTAGTATTTCATAAGTTCTATCACCCAAATCAATATTGATCACATTCATATTTTATTACCCGTACCAAATTACAGTCACCAAAACAAAAAAGGCCAATATAAAATTGGCCTTTTATTTAGACTAAAGCATCATCATGGGCAAGCCACAGCACCGCCGTCTTTAATCGTCACTGAAACAGTTTGCTTAACGAGTTTTGAGTCGTAAACGTCGATTGGAATCACCTTATCAGCAGTTACACATCTCGGACCCGTGGTGGAATCAGGAAGGGTCGCTGTCAGCGTGTTGGCAGCTACGGATAGTGTGGTGAAAAAGGCTTTGTCAGCCGGACTCACCAAGGGAGTATAAGGCGCAGTGCCTCCTGCGATCAAATAAGTAAGAGTTGTGGAGGTCGCACTCTTTTCATCCACTGTTTGACTAGCAGGTGAAACCTGCAAGACATTAGTGGTCACAGTAACAGAAACCACCACTGAGGTACCAGCTGCATCCGTAATCTTGATATCAGATGCACCTTGCGAGACCAGTGATACCGACACAGATGAGCCGGAGATAGTCGCTGTAGCAACAGCGGTGTTAGTTGAACTCACGGTGTACGGAGCCACGCCACCGTTGACAGTCACGGAATTACTGGTACCAGCGGGCCCAGTTATAGAGGCAGGCGAAACCGACATCGTGCCCACCTGCACTGTGGCCGTGACACTTAACGTAGCACCTGCCGCATCAGTGATCAAAATAGTCGCAGTTCCTGCTTTCGGAAGTCCGAGAAGTGTCACCGTAGATCCAGAGATAGATGCACTGACAGTGCTTGTATCTGAACTGTTAACAGAATATGGACCAACACCACCCCGCACATTGAACTGAAGGGACTGATTCGGCCGCAATGTAACTGCAGTTCCGGCACTGCTGACCAATGGAACCGCTTTGGCGGTTACAGTAATTTTCACTTGCTGAACAGGGAGACTCTCGTCGTATACCGTTAACGTTGAAGTCCCATCACTATTTCCAGAAATAAATAGTATCCCGTCAGCTGAAAGAAAAGCACTAACGGAGGCATCGGAGCTGATTACACCATAAGGTGCTTTACCGCCACGCACTTCAATATCTGTGGACCCACTAGCGCCCACAGGCAAACTAATTGCGCTCACAGGGGGGTAGACTCTCAAGGTTGCGGATGGACCGTTCGGAGTGCCGCCGCCGCCGCCGCCGCCGCCACAAGCGACAACCATCACGCTTACAGTGATAGCAAGCAAGGCTTTAAATAGTTTTTTCATAGTCTATTGATAAAGAATTAGTTATTTTCTAGGACCATTATCCGAAATTACCTTTGGCGTAATGAAAACAAGCATTTCGCGCTTGGTGGATTCTTTTGTTCGATTTTTAAAGAGATTACCTACCACTGGAACATCGCCAAAAAAAGGAATTTTGTTTTCCTGATTGGTTTCTTCCATTTCAAAAATCCCACCGATCACAACTGTTCCACCATTCTCGATTAAAATTTGCGTTTTTACATGTTTTGTATCAATGGCAACACCCTGAGTTGTTGTTTCACCTCGGCTGTCCTTGTTCACATCCAAGTCCAGAATAATATTTCCTTCAGGAGTTATCTGAGGTGTTACTTCAAGCTTGAGCACCGCCTTTTTAAAAGCCAGAGTCGTGGCCCCATTAGGAGCAGTCACAGCGTAAGGATACTCAGTGCCTTGTTCAATCAATGCCTTGGTCTGATCTGCAGTAATTATACGAGGGCTAGAGACTATCCGCCCCTTGCCATCGGCTTCCATGGCGGAAAGCTCCAGGGTAAGAAACCGATTAGCCGCGGAATTGAATATAGACAGTGCAAAGTTCCCAACGCTGCTCACGTTAGAGAGGCTTGCAGGCAGATTTACAAATTTACCGCTGGTACTGGTAGTCCCACCCGCACCACTTGACGCAACAGCATCGTTGTAAGAAGTACCGAAAGCGACTCGATTATTGCCTCCAATACCGTAACCACCATCACCGCCTCTATTAGCACGCAAGTCGGTAGCCCCCAAACGAACGCCTAATGATCGGCCAAAGGTGTCACGAGCCTCAACGATTCGCGCTTCAATAAGTACTTGTCGCACAGCCACATCCAAACTGGCTAACAACAGACGCACCTCTTCCAGCTTGCTAGGAGTATCAGTCACGAACAGCTGATTTGTTCTTGGTTCAGAGATCGCACTGCCGCGCTCTGATAAAAATCTAGTGCTTGTGGTGCTGGTTGATCCAGTGCTAGTCGTTAATTGGGTGAGAATATCAGAAGCTTTGGCATAATTGAGCTGGTACGCTTGCGTTTTGAGAGGCTCCAGCTTTTGTATAGCTTGGGCAGCTTCAAAATCCTTCTTTGTACGAGCATCTATTTCGTCCTTGGGGGCGATCCACAGAACTGACCCCGTCTTCCGCATGCCGAGACCTTTGGCGTCCATGATGATTTGCAGCGCTTGATCCCACGGTACATCCTTGAGCCGCAGTGTTAATGCTCCAGTAACAGTGTCAGACGTAACTATATTGAAGTTTGTAAAATCAGCAATAACCTGCAACAAAGATCGAACTTCGATATTCTGAAAATTTAACGACAATTTCTCTCCAGAATATCCAGGGCCTTGAGTTAATTTAGCAAGATCTATTTTTTTCTGGCGAATCTCAACGACAAACTGATTATCACTCTGGTACGCACTGTGTTCCCACTCGCCGTTTGACTCGATGAGCATGCGAACGCGCTCACCAGCTTGACTTGTAGTTACAGTTTGTACCGGTGTTCCAAAATCCGTAACATCCAGTTTGCGACGCAGTCCTTCAGGCAGTGAGGATCGCATAAATTCAATCGCTATGCCTTTGGCCTGCTGCTGCAAATCAACACCCACCTGATTGCTTGAGAGATTTACAATCACCCTCCCAGCGCCATCCGCACCCCGGCGAAAATCTATATCCTTCAAAGGCAGCACATTACTGTTCTGACTCTCCGAAAAAGCCGAAACCTGACTAGAAACACTGCCGGTCACAACGGAGGAATCCAGAGAAATAAATAACGACCTCCCTTGAACTTCCGTTTTGTATGAAGAAGGTGTCTTCAAACTCAGCACAATACGTGAACGCCCCCCCGCCTGCACGATATTGACCGATTTCAGATTACCAAGATTAATATCGTGCCCCGATTTTCCAGTGCTATTCCCAACACCCTGAAAATCCAGCGCGATACGCGCAGGGGACTGCGTCGCGAAACCCGTGGGCGAGGACTCAATCGGCTCAGAGAAATCTATTCTCAATGTTTCCACGCCAGCTTGGACGCTACCAGAAACAGCACTGATATCCCCTCCGGCCAATGCGCCGAATGATAGAAAAAGCGTTGAAACGCCTATAGCAGCGCCACGGCAAAAATTAAGTAATGTGCCACTATTTTGTTTCATTTTTTACCCTCTTGTAGATCAAGCGTGGCGAAACGCTCTATCCAATCCCCAGTTGCATCCTGCGCTATTTCGCGCAGCTGAATTGAGCTCTCGGTGATTCGCACGACTTTTCCATAGTTTTGCCCGAGATAACTTCCAACCTTTATTTGATAAATTAAATTGTCCACTTTTATCAAAGCGGTTGGCGCTCCTGATTTATTCAAACTCCCCACCATCGCAATCGAATCCAGCGGAAAAGCTTCCAGCGGCTCTTTTCGACGCGCCATTTCCGGTGCAATCAATGCCGCATTTGAAGCTACTTGATTAGAGTCGCGTTTTAACGCCTGGGTTAATTTGATTTGATTGAATGGTTCTACAGCCCCGTCTTGCGTGTAAGGCTCAGGAATAAATTTTTTCGGCTCTGTTAAAGGCTGAACGCTCGGCTTTGTATTCGCCCGTTGCTCAGCTATCCATACCCTTAACTCATCCTCACCTGAGGGAGCACAGCCGGCAAGCATCAAGGCGCAGCCAACAATAAGTAGCCCAGCATAAGTTCTCATCACTTAGCTCCCCCGGCTTTCTTCTGTGCCTGGATCTCCTCAGCATCCAGATATCTGAAAGTGCGCGCGGTCGCGTCCATAATTAAACCATCACGAGTTCCGGGCGTAATAGTCATATTATTCAGTGTGACGATACGAGACAAGTGCGCAACATCCGAAGCGAAAGCACCAATATCGTGGTATTTCCCAGTCACCCGAATAGAAATAGGTAATTCAGCATAGTAATCTTTGGCAACTACTTGACCTGGTCGAAAAAGCTCAAACTGCAGACTGCGCCCCAAACCAGATTGATTGATGTCCGATAGCAGGGCAGCCATCTCAGCCTTGCTGGGAAGTTGCTTCTCCAGTTGTATAACATACTGCTGGATTTGCTCACGCTGCTTCTTTAATGCATCCAGACTGACGGCCTTCACCAGCTTCTTTTGATAATCAGTTCGTAGTGCCAGTTCTTTATTGCGTTCCCCATCCAATTGCACTTCATAATCTTGCAAAAATGCAAACCACGACACCGCAGCGACAGCTCCCGCAATAAAGATGCAGAGGATTACCTTTGGCAGAGCTGGCCAAACCGAAGGATCCCTGGAATCCAAGTTCCGAAACTGCCGTTGGACAGACTCCATCCATTCAGCGAAATTTATCTTCTTTTCCTTTGTTTTCGCCATGTCACTTACCTCCAGGCGAAGAAGCCGCAACACTCGCTGCCGCTATGGACTTTTGGGCGTCGCTGGCGCGTACCAGTTGGAATCTCAAGTTGAAGGCAGAAACTCGGCGCTGATCTCGCGAGGTTAGCGCTACAGTGCTAGCAGTAATTTCCACCAATTCTGGCTTCGCCAACCACGGCGTATTGCTTGCCAAATTACGCAACAACTCAGAAACGCGTTCGTTCGACTGCGCCATCCCTTGCATGGTAATCGTTTGCCCAGCTTGCCTGATGGCTGTGACATATACCCCGTCAGGGAGCTGTTTAACCAATTCGGTAAGCAAGTGAACTGGAAGATTTCTGTCAGACTGTAGATCCTCCACAGCCTTCTGGCGCGCACGCAGAGAAGCAATTTCATCTTCAATGGATGCAATTTCCTTGATCTGCCCCTCCAACACCTTTATCTCCTGCTGGAGAAAGGCGTTCTTATTCTGCTGATCCGTGATCATGATCTGAAACCACCAGTAGATGGCCCCGGCAATAGCAAGCCCTAAAAGCAAAGATGCAAACATCGTCGCCTGAAAGGCTTCCTTGCGACGCTTGCGAGCCTCCTCACGGTGAGGTAGTAGGTTGATGAGGATCACTGCAGAAACCTCCGCATAGCGAGACCGCAAGAGGTCAGGTAAGACGGCGCTTCTCGCACCATTTTTTTCAGTCGCACGGAACTCCCGATTTCCATACCATCAAAGGGATTGATAGCACTGCACGCAAAACCGGTTTGCTGGGTGACAGCCTCGGTTAGCCCTGGTAGTGGGGCAGAGCCGCCAGCCAGCATGATGTGGTCCACACGGTTGTGCGGCGTGCTGGTGAAGAAGAATTGGAGGGCTCGGCCAATCTCTTGGGCCATGCTGTCAACAAAGGGACGAAGGACCGCTGATTGATAGTCTTCCGGCAAATCACCGCTGCGCTTTTTACTCTCGGCTTCTTCCACAGAGAAACCATATTGCCGAACAATCAGTTGGGTCAGCTGGGCGCCGCCGAAGGCTTGGTCGCGGTCGTACTGAACCTCTTCGTTCCGAATCACCTGCATACTGGTCGTCAAGGCTCCCACCTCGAAAAGCGCCACCATCGCATCGACGCCTTTATTCGGCAGCGCTTCAATGAGACGCCCTGCAGCCAATCGCGATGCATGGGATTCAATATCGACCACCACGGGCTTCAACCCAGCTGCCTCCGCCAAGCCCTGTCGGTCTTGGACTTTTTCGCGCCGAGACGCAGCAATCAAAACGTCAACGTCCCCCGGCGCGTTTTTACTCGGACCAATAACGCAAAAATCTAGGCTCACCTCGTCGAGCGAAAACGGGATGTACTGGTTGGCTTCGGATTCGACCTGAACCTCAAGCTCCTGCTCCGTCATTCCACCCGGCAGCGTAATCTTCTTGGTGATCACAGCGGAGGGGGGCAATGCCAGTGCCACGTTTTTGGTTCGAGTGCCGCTCTTCTTGACCAGTCGACGCAATGCGTCGGCCACTTCGTCAAATTTTTCGATGTTGCCATCGGTGATCCAGCCTCGCTCCAGCGGCTCGATCGCGCAACGCTCTAGGACCAGACTACCTGCCTTATCGCGCCCTAACTCCACCAGCTTGACACTGGAGGAGCTGATGTCGATTCCCAGCAGCGGAGCAGACTGGCGATTGAACAAAGACCCCATTGAGATCAAGATTGGTCCCCTGTAACTTGCCAAAATGAGGCAACAAAACTTAACACTTCACATGAATGCTATCAGTAAGATAGTTCTCCGGCAAAGATTTTTCCCCCTGTAACGCCCGAAGAGCGTTGCCAAAAGCAGACGAAATTTCAGAGCACTGCAATACCGCTTGGCCACTACGGGAAGCCTTTCAGCGACACCTTGCCAAGTACGAAATCGGATTTCCAGCCCCAGCGGTGGACATTTTTATAATGGGTGGTCTTACCCCATCGGAGCGATATGCCGCCCTCCCCCTCGAAGTCCTCTGACAAGTCGGACTCCTCTCCTGCTCGCACCCGTCCCAGTTGGCTTCGCTGGTTGGTTCGCATCGCTCTGTGGATCACTGGACTGGCGGCGGCTGCGGCCGTGGGCCTGGCGCTCACGATCGCTGTGGCTCTGTCGGTGGCCTACCCCAACCTGCCGGACATCTCTGACTTGGCGGACTACCGCCCCAAATTGCCGCTGCGGGTGTACTCTGCGGAAGGGGCCTTACTGGGCGAGTTTGGCGAAGAGCGTCGCAACCTCACGCCCATCGACGAGATTCCGCAGGTCATGAAAGACGCAGTGCTGGCGATCGAAGACTCTCGCTTCTTCCAGCACGGTGGTGTGGACTACAAAGGCGTGCTGCGTGCGGGCCTCGCCAATCTGGGCCGTGTGAAAAGCCAAGGCGCCTCGACGATCACCATGCAGGTTGCGCGAAATGTTTATCTTTCCTCAGAAAAAACATTTACTCGCAAAATTTACGAAATCTTACTAACTTTCAAATTGGAGCATTTGCTGACCAAGGATCAGATTCTTGAGATTTACATGAATCAGATTTTCCTTGGCAATCGTGCGTATGGATTTGCGGCAGCCTCCGAGGCTTATTTTGGAAAACCGCTGAAATCCGTTTCCATTGCTGAAGCAGCAATGCTTGCGGGCTTGCCCAAGGCACCATCTGCCTACAACCCCATCAGCAATCCCAAACGTGCCCGCGCTCGACAGCAGTACATCATCGAACGGATGGAAGAGAACGGCTTCATCACTGCGCAACAAGCAGAGCAAGCCAAGAAAGAAGAGTTGAAAATCCGTACGGGGCCCGACAACACGCGCATCCACGCGGAATACGTCGCCGAGATGACCCGCCAGCTAATCTTCGCCCAGTACGGCAATGAGGCCTACACACGCGGCCTCAACGTGTACACCACCCTCAATGCAGCGGAGCAAGAGGCCGCCTATGTGGCCCTGCGGCGCGGGATCATGGACTACGAGCGGCGCCAGCAGTACCGGGGACCAGAGAAGTTCGTTGCGTTGCCCACAGCAGCCCAGGAAGTGGAGGACGCCATTGATGACGCCCTTGCCAACCACCCCGACAACGGAGACGTACTCTCCGCTGTGGTGCTGGAAGCATCCACCAAACGCATCCTGGCCGCACGAGCCAATGGCGACTCACTGGAGATCACCGGCGATGGACTCAAACCAGCGCAGTCGGGGCTCAGCGACAAAGCGCCGCCCAATATCAAGATCCGGCGCGGCGCCGTCATCCGAGTGGTCAAGACACCAAAGGGCGCATGGGAGATTACACAGCTGCCCGAAGTGGAAGGGGCTTTTGTAGCCCTTGACCCCCGCAATGGCTCCATCCGGGCATTGGTAGGTGGATTCGACTTTGACAAGAACAAGTTCAACCATGCAGCGCAGGCATGGCGCCAGCCTGGTTCGAGCTTCAAGCCGTTCATCTATTCAGCAGCGCTCGAAAAGGGCTTCACGCCTGCCACCGTGATCAACGATGCTCCGCTGTTCTTTGATGCGGGTATCACCGGCGGTCAGCCTTGGGAACCCAAGAACTACGACGGCAAGTACGACGGCCCCATGAGTATGCGCACGGGCTTGGCGAAGTCCAAAAACATGATCTCCATCCGGATCCTGCAAGCCGTAGGACCCAAAACCGCTCAGGAATGGGTGGGACGATTTGGATTCGACCCAGAAAAGCACCCGGCCTACCTGACCATGGCGCTGGGTGCGGGCTCGGTTACGCCCCTGCAAATGGCATCCGCTTATTCCGTGTTTGCCAACGGGGGCTACCGCGTCAATCCTTGGCTGATTGCCAAGGTGACTGACCACAAGGGGCGAGTGATTTCAGAAATTACCCCACCAGCGCTCAACGAGCAGCCCCGGGCCATCGACGCACGCAATGCCTTTGTGATGAGCAGTCTGTTGCAGGAGGTGACCCGCACCGGCACTGCAGCGCGGGCCCAGGCCACTCTCAAGCGCCCCGATCTTTATGGCAAAACCGGTACTACCAACGATTCGGTGGACGCGTGGTTCGCAGGGTTCCAGCCCACTATCGCGGCTGTCACCTGGATTGGATATGACACGCCACGCAATCTGGGCAGCCGGGAAACCGGTGGCGGGCTCAGCCTGCCCGTGTGGATCAGCTTCATGGAGCGTGCGCTGAAGGGCGTGCCAGTGATGGAGCCTACAGTGCCACCCGGTGTCGTGAATGTGGGCGGTGAGTGGTTCTACGAGGAGTACGCACGCAATGCGGGTGTTTCGAGCGTGGGGGTGGACGACCGGTCCGCGTCTCCCGCAGTAGCGCCCCAAGCACCTCCGCCTTCTGAAGAGCGCAGCCGCATCCTGGACTTGTTCCGAAACTGAGCGCCGCATACTCCGCAGCGCCCCTCCTCCGCTGAGCGGGCGCAGAGTAAGTTACGGGGCAAACTGCAGCGACATCCCGGACTGTTGCGAGGCATCGCGCGTGAGGCATGCAAAAAATTCTCCGGCGCCCTTGGTGTCCTGCCAATGGCTGCCATCAAAACGATAGTGATAGCCGCCAGACCGGGCGGCCATCCACACCTCGTGCAGCGGTTTTTGCAGGTTGATCACGATCTGGCTGCGGTTGGGAAATGTCAAGGTCACCATGCCCCCCGAGCGCTGGCTGTCCACATCGGCATCCGAGGTGTCATTGATGCGATCACAACTGCGTTCGACGGCAAGCAGCAGTTGTTCGGCGTGGTCCATGAATTCGAGGTCGGTCATTACAATTTGCGCATGTTGAAAGCTCCCCAAATTCTAGTCAGGACGCTTGTCCTTGCTGCCAGTGCGGCAGCCCTCTTCGGCTGCGGTCAGCGGGGGCCGTTGTATCTGCCCACCGGCCCTGCGGCAAGCCAGCGTGCCACGCTACCGCAAACACTCACCCCGGGCAACGACGTCAGCGGTGCGCCAACGCCCGCTGCCACCGCCTCCCAGCCACGCTGACGCACCCAGCCGCCTGCGCAGGATCGCCAGGCAATGCGGTTTCGCTTGATTTCCATCAAGCACAAACTCTAGGGGTACTCGTACAGTCTGCGCTTTATTGCACCGCAGGATGGCCATGGCCCTGGAACTCTACCGCGACAAAAATCATGCTTGCCTGATGTTCACCGACCTCATTGAGGAAGATGGGCAGGCCGTGCAGGCCAATCAGTTCCTGATCGTGGACGACGACACCGGCGCGATCATCGACCCGGGCGGCAACCTCGCGTTCAACGAGCTGTTCATGGGGATGACCAAACATTTCCCGCCCCACAAGCTGTCGTACCTGATCGCTTCGCACGCAGACCCAGACATCATCGCATCGCTGGACCGCTGGATGACCAGCACCAAGGCCAACCTGGTGATCTCGCGCGTCTGGGAGCGCTTTGCGCCGCACTTCACCAAGGTGGGCAAGACAGAAAGCCGGGTGATCGGTGTGCCGGACGGCGGCGGCCACCTGCCCCTGGGACGCCATGAGCTGGTGCTGCTACCCGCGCACTTCATGCACTCCGAAGGCAATTTCCACTTCTACGATCCGGTCAGCCGCATCCTGTTCACGGGCGACCTGGGGGTATCCATGATGTCGGGAGCCGAGGCCCGTGTCCCGGTGACCGACCTCAAGGCGCACATCCCGCGCATGGAGGGCTTCCACCGCCGCTACATGGTGTCCAACAAGATCCTGCGCCTATGGGCACGCATGGCCCGGCAGCTCGACATTGCCATGCTGGTGCCGCAGCACGGCGCTCCCATCATGGGCAAGGAAGCCATCAACGACTTCTTTGAATGGATCGAGAACCTGATGTGTGGCATTGACCTGTTCGATGACCGCGCCTACCAGATTCCCACCGGGTACATCGACCCAGTGACCCGGCAAATGCGCCCAGCGCTGCGGGCAGTCAACGGTTAAAAATCAGCCAAATCGGCTGCTAGCGGATTGAAAATATGCGCTGACAGCTATCAATTTGGTAGTAGTCAACCTCAAGACGGTCCTGCGGCTGTCCGTCGTGCCGCAGCAACTGCCGGTGTGGCCGACCGCTTGCGCAGTCGTTGCCAGAACCGCCAGCCCAGCAGCGCGCCGAGGATGCCGGCGTAGACCGCCACTTCGCCAAAGTTGTTCTTGCCAGCACGCATCCAGAAAAAGTGCAGCACCGCCAACCCGGCCACCGCATACACGGTGCGGTGCAGGGCCTGCCAGCGTTTCCCACCCAGGGCCTTGATCGCACGATTGAATGACGTGGCGGCCAGCAGGGCCAGCAGCACCAGGGCCAATGTACCCACCAGAATGAATGGCCGCTTAGCGATGTCGTGCAGGATGTCCGGGATGTCAAAACCCATGTCGAACCAGCTGTAGCTCAGCAGGTGCAGCACGCCATAAAAAAACACGAACAGCCCCAGCATGCGCCGAAACCGAGCCAGCTGAGGAGTGGAGGTGATGACGCGCAGTGGAGTGATGGCCAGCACCAGGCAGAGCGCCCGCAGTGTCCAGTCACCGGTTGCCCGGATCAATGCCTCTGCAGGGTTGGCTCCCAGCTGGTTCGCCACCGCCGCATAGACCAACCATGCCAGCGGCAACAGGCACAACACAAACACCGCTGGCTTGGCGACGGGGTGGAGCAGTAGTTTTCGCATCGCGATCAAGAGAAGACCACAGCCTCATACACCGCCAACGATGGCGCCGAGACCAGGGCCATCAGTAGAACTTCTTGAGGTCCATGCCGGCGTAAAGCTGGCCAACCTGGGCTTCGTAGCCGTTGAACATCAGCGTCTTGCGCTTCTTGGCAAACAAGCCGTCTTCGCCAATGCGTCGCTCGGTCGCCTGGCTCCAGCGGGGGTGGTCCACATTGGGGTTCACGTTGGAATAGAACCCGTACTCCTGCTGGGCCGCCTTGTTCCACGCGGTGCCTGGTTCCTTTTCGACAAAGCGGATCTTCACAATGCTCTTGGCGCTCTTGAAGCCGTACTTCCATGGCACCACCAGGCGCACCGGTGCACCGTTCTGGTTGGGCAGCACCTCGCCGTACATGCCAAAGGCCAGCAAGGTCAGCGGGTGCATGGCTTCGTCCATGCGCAGGCCTTCCACATAAGGCCAGTCCAGCACGCGCGAGCCGACGAATGGCATGGTGGCCTTGTCGGCCAGGGTCACGAACTCGACGTACTTGGCGCTGCCCTGGGGCTCCACCCGCTTGATCAGCTCGGCCAGCGAGTATCCCACCCACGGGATGACCATGGACCAGCCTTCCACGCACCGCAAGCGGTAGATGCGTTCTTCCTGCGCGCTGAGCTTGATCAGGTCTTCAATGCCGTATTTGCCGGGCTTCTTGACTAGGCCCTCGACCTCCACAGTCCACGGACTGGTCTTGAGGGTGTGCGCATTGCGGGCGGGGTCGGCCTTGTCGGTGCCAAATTCGTAGAAGTTGTTGTAGGTGCTCGCGTCCTTGTAGTCCGTGAGCTTCTCCATGGAAACCGCACCTGCCACCGCCGACTTGGCGCCCGCCAGAGGCGCCAGCTTGCCGGGACGCGTGACTGCCACCTGCTGCGCCAGGGCCTCACGGCCCGCCCAGGCCGCCATTGCCGCACCTGCGGCGCCACCCGCCATCAGCTTGAGCATCTGGCGGCGGTCTTCATAGACCGAGCGGGGGGTGATTTCGGAGGAATGGGGGTGGTGAAAACCCGAATCGCGCGAGGGGATCAGCATGGTGGCTCCGGTCATGTGGGGTGAGACAGCTGCAGCGGTAGAGCAGAACAACTGTTAGTTCGTTCCCTGGACCGCTCAGGTTACACCGAAGACGCAATAGTTGTTGCGCGCCACCGAATGCCCGACATGCCTGCCGCGCCTGCCAACCATCTCGCGGGGAGTCGTTAGCAGGCCTTGAATCATCACAGCGTGCCGTAGCTGTGCAGGCCGCTCAGGAACATATTGACGCCCAGGAACGCGAACGTTGTCACCGCCAGGCCAACCAGCGCCCACCAGGCGGACACGGTACCGCGCAAGCCCTTCATGAGCCGCATGTGCAGCCACGCAGCGTAGTTGAGCCAGACGATCAGGGCCCAGGTTTCCTTGGGGTCCCAGCTCCAGTAGCCGCCCCAGGCCTCGGCGGCCCACAGCGCACCCAGCACCGTAGCGATGGTGAAGAACGCAAAGCCCACCGCAATGGACTTGTACATCACGTCATCCAGAATCTCGAACGAGGGCAGACGCGCCGCGATGCGCTTGCGCCCCAGCAGAATGCCCGCAACGATCAGCGCAGAAATGCCGAAGTACACCATCCAGTAGCTGCCGCCATTCTCCGTCGCCCCCTGGCGGAACACGATGGGCTCGAAACACAGCACCACACCCAGCAGCCACAGCGGCGCCAGCTTGTACCAACGGGTTTCAGTGGCCTGCTGCTTGATCAGGTAGGCAAACGCCACCATGGCCGACAGCGCAAACGTGCCATAGCCGATGAAATTGGCAGGCACGTGCAGCTTCATCCACCAGCTCTTGAGCGCGGGGACCAGCGGCTGGATCTCATGCGCCTCGCGCACCACGGTGTACCAGAGCAAAAAGCCCACCGCCGCGCTCACCACCAGCATCACGAAGCCGCCCAGGGCGCGCGTGTCGTACTGCTGCTCGTAGTACAGGTAGAACGCCGCTGTCATCCAGCAGAACAGCACGAACACTTCGTAGAGGTTGCTCACCGGGATGTGGCCGATGTCCGGGCCGATCAGGTAACTTTCGTACCAGCGCACCAGGGTGCCAATGAGCGCCATGGCCACCGCCACCCACGCAATGCGCGAGCCCAGCATGCTCATGGTCTTGCCTTCGCCACGTGCAAACATCCCCACCCAGTAAAACGCCGTGCTGATGAAAAACAGCATGCTCATCCACAGGATGGCCGACTGGCTGGACAGGAAATACTTGAGGCCGAACACCGTGTCGGCCCGCGCCAGGCTGCCTGCCCCGTCTTGCTGGTACAGGCCAATGGCCATGAGCGCCACGGCCGCCACCACCAGCATCAGAACGCGCAGCGGGCGCCAGAACCAGCCCAGCCAGATGGTGCTCGGAATGGCGCCCAGCAAAATGCCCTTTTCGTAGACATCCATGAAGGCCCCGTAGCGCTGCAGCGCATACAACGCCCCCACGGCCACGATGGCGGCAAACAGCCAGTCAAACCAGTTGCGGCGAGCGAAGAACCCCTCGTTCAGGGTGATCGTGGTGACGGTCGAGGAAGAAGTCGCGGTGTTCATGCGGTGCCTTCGCGGGGCGATGCCCCGATCAGTTTTTGTGCGAGCTGGAGAAACTCCTGGTCGCCATCCATGGTCTTGCGGTTGGTGGACAGGGCCATGGTGGCGTGGGTGCGGCCATCCTGCGGCGCCACCCAGACCCACACGCGCCGCTCGCGCACGTAGAGCATGGCAAAAACGCCCAGGATCAGCAAGGCGCAGCCCAGATAGACAACATTCTTGCCAGGGGCTCGCGCCACCTGGAACACGCTGGCCTGGACCTGGGTGAAGTCCTTGAGTTCAAACGCCAGGGGTGCAGGGTAGATCTGCGCATCGCTGAGCGAGAGCACGGCCTGTGTCATGAAACCCCGGGTCTGCTCGTCCTGCGGCAATGGCGGAAGCCCCTCGCGCTGGCGCGACAGCTGGGCCAGCTCGAACAACGTGCCATTCAGAATGCGCACCAAGACCTCGCCTGCGCGCGCGCGCTCGGCCTCGGGCACATTGGCTTCCATGAAGTCCGACACGGCCTGCAGCCCGCCCGTGGGCTTGCCATCGACCATGCCCTTGCCCGCAAAAAGCGCCAGCGCACGCACGGCAGACTGCTGCAGCTGCTCGGCCAGCTCCGGGCGCGAGGCATCCATGGCCTGAGACACATAGCGGCGCACCGCCTGCTCCCGGGCCTGGGGGTCCGCCAGCGCAGCCTTCATGCGCATGAAACCATCCATACTGCCCTTGTCATCGGCCGGCACACGCAGGTAGCGGAAGGGCTCTGCCGGAGACTCGCGCACACCGAGCAGGAACACCGGCACGCCGTCGCCCGTGTCCACCGGCAGCATGTAGTTATGGAACTCGCGGGCCTGGCCAGCCGCATCACGCAGCTTGTAGCTCACGCTGGGGCCCACATTGCGCAGTTCTTTTTTGGTGACGGTCTTGTTGGCTGCCCCCAGGCGCGACTCCACCGATTCGCGCAGGTCCACCTTGCGCACGTCTGCACCGCTGGCGCCAGGGCCAGCCCCACCAAAATTCTCGACGTTGATGGTACGCAGCGCCGTGAACTCCAGCGTCAGCGTGTCGCTACCGGAGCCGCCGCCCTTGTTGGTGAGCTGGGTGGAGTTGCCCACCACACCCTCGACGTCGAATGCCTTGGCGCCCGCCACCATGGGCACGGCACGCAGCTTGAGGTGCGAGCCGCCGTCGTCAAAGCTCGACTGGTAGATCTCGATGCCCTTGTAGCTGGCCGGGTGGTTCACCTCGACGCGCGCGGGTGTCTTCTCGCCCGTGGCCTTGTCGTGGATGATGATCTCGCTGGCGAACAGCTTGGGCATGCCGGTGGAGTAGTGCTCCACGATGAACTTCTTGAGCTCGATCGCAAACGGCAGGTCCTGCAGCAACACCCCGTCGGACTGGCTCAGGATGGCGGTGCTCGACTGTGTGCCCTCGGCCACGAGCAGGTTGCCCCGGAAGGTGGGGTTGCGCTCGGACAGACGGTGCTCGGGCTTCACATCGGCGATCAGCCCGCCCCCGGTGTAGACCGACTTGCCGCCCAGCAGCATCTGCGCGCGCACGATGAGGTCGCCATCCAGCAGGCCGCCCACACACACCAGCACGATGGCGCTGTGCGCTGCGATGTAGCCAATCTTGTTGGCGGCGCCAGCCTTGGCCGCCACCATCCAGCCGGTGCCTGGACCTGCGGCTGTGTCGCGCTGCTGCAGGCGCACCTTCCACCCACCACCTGCCAGCAGTGTGCCAATGCGGCGTGCCTCGGCCTCGGCCGATTCGGGCAGATCGGCCTGCGCCTTGTGGTGGAACGCCTTGAGGCTCTGCTCGCGGATGTTTTCCTTGTAGGCCTTGAGGTCCACCAGGATCTTGGGCGTGTTGCGGGCAATGCACAGCGAGGTGCTGATCACCAGGAACGCCAGGATCAGCAGAAACCACCAGGCGCTGTACACCGCGTTGAGCTGGATGGCGCCGAACAACTCGGCCCAGAACGGACCGAACTGGTTGACGTAGTTGGCCGCCGGTTCGTGCTGCTTGAGCACGGTGCCGATGACCGAGGCGATGCAGATCACCGTCAGCAGCGAGATGGCAAACCGCATGGAAGACAGCAGCTCGACCCCGGCGCGCAGGGCCTGGGAGCCGGACTTCATGCGAAGGCCCTGGGTGTTGTCGGACATGGGTGGGAGCGGTGTCTGCGAAGCGCGAAAGAAAAAGGGCGGGACCATCGCTGCGATGGACCCGCCCTTTTTGGGGTTGTTATTGGCGGTAGGTTCCGTGCCGCCCGGTCAATCAGGCCGGGTCATGACAAATATCAAGCAATCAATCAGCGCAGGCCGGCGATGTAGTCCGCCACGGCCTTGATTTCCTTGTCATTGAGCTTGGCAGCCACCTGGGTCATCTGGATGCTGTTGGCACGCGAGCCGTCGCGGAACATGTTCAGCTGCGACGCCGTGTAGTCTGCGTGCTGGCCCGACAGGCGGGGGTACTGCGCAGGGATGCCAGCGCCATTGGGGCTGTGGCAGCCAGCGCAAGCGGCGATCTGGCGGTCGGCAATGCCGCCACGGTAGATGCGTTCACCCATGGCCACCAGGTCCTTGTCCTTGGCAAAGCCGGCCTTGGCAGGCTTGGACGTGAGCCAGTAGGCGATGTTGCGCATGTCGTCATCCGACAGGGCCGTGGCAAAGCCCTTCATGATGGCGTTGTTGCGCTTGCCGGACTTGAATTCCTGCAGTTGCTTGACCAGGTATTCGGGGTGTTGCTGCGACAGCTTGGGGTTGGCCGCGATGGCCGAGTTGCCGTCTGCGCCGTGGCAGGCCGCACACACCGCAGTGAAGCTGGCCTCGCCCTTGACGAGATCCGGCTTGGCCGCTTTGGGTGCATCACCCGCTGCAAAGGCCGAAAAAACAGGTGCTGCCAGTGCGGCAGCCGTCAGCAATGAGGCGAGCAACTTCATATCGAGGGTGTGTGTTTATGTGCGCAAAACCTCGCGATTCTACAATGATGGTTCTTTCTCTCCCAACTCCCCATGACGACACCCCCCTCTGCGCCAGTTGCTGGCTCTCTCCCGCCCGCACCTGACGCCAAAATCGCCATGGGCTGGATGCACACCGCCAGGTTCCTGACCACCGCGGCGCAACTGCACCACCTGCCGCCCATCGACGTGCCCGAAATCGCTTTCGTGGGCCGTTCCAACGCGGGCAAATCCACCTGCATCAACACCCTCACCCAGCAAAAGCAGCTGGCATTTGCCTCCAAGAAGCCGGGGCGTACCCAGCACATCAATTTGTTCTCGCTGGGCAAACAAGGGGTGATGGACGCCGTGCTGGCCGACCTGCCCGGCTATGGGTATGCCGCCGTATCGCGCTCGGACAAGGTGCGCTGGCAGCAGGTGATGGTGAATTACCTGGTCAGCCGCCCCGGCCTCACGGGCATCGTGCTGTTGTGCGACCCCCGCCTGGGCCTGACCGAGCTGGACGAGGCGCTGCTCGAAGTGGTGCGCCCCCGGGTCGAGGAAGGCCTCAAGTTCCTCATCGTGCTGACCAAGGCCGACAAGCTCACGCGCGCCGAACAGGCCAAGGTGCTGTCGATTACGCGACTGCACGCGGGTGGCGGCGAGGTGAAGATGTTCTCGGCCCTCAAAAAGCAAGGGGTGGATGAAGTGGCCCAGCTGCTGTGGCAGTGGGCGCACCCTGTGAAGCCCCTCGTCGAAGAGCCCCCTGCGGCTGCGGACAGCAGCAGCCCCGCACAGCCTTCGCCCACCAGCGAATCCGAGCCCAACTAGCCGCAAGCGCAATTGCATCATGCGCTGGCAGCTACAGAATGCATAGCGCCATGATCCAAGATTGCCCTGTTGACCTCCCCCACGGAATCACCCTGCACTGCCGCGTGAGCGGCATCCCCGGGCGCCCGGTGCTGTTGTTCCTGCACGGATTCCCCGAGGGGGCCTTCATCTGGGATGAACTGCTGCTGCACTTTGCCCGCCCCGAGAACGGCGGCTACCGCTGCGTGGCGCCCTACCTGCGAGGGTTTGGCCCGTCCAGCAGCCCGCAGGCGGTGGATGCGTACCGCGCCAAACACCTGGTGCAGGACCTGGTCGCGCTGATCGCGCACGAATGCCCCGGCAGTGCGCTGGAATGCCTGGTGGCCCATGACTGGGGCGGCGCCGTGGCATGGAACCTGGCCAACCAGCAGCCACAGCTGATGAAGCGCCTGGCCATCATCAACTCGCCCCACCCCGGCGCCTTTGTGCGCGAGCTGTCGCACAACGCCGCCCAGCAGGCGGGCAGCCAGTACATGCATTTTTTGTGCAGGCCCGATGCCGAGGCCCTGCTGGCCGAAGACGACTTCCGCCGCCTGTTCGCCTTTTTCAACGCCCCGGACGGCAGCGCCCCCGCATGGCTGACCGACGAGGTGCGCGCCCAGTACCGGGCCTTGTGGCAGCAGGGCCTGCAGGGTGCCTGCAACTACTACCGCGCCAGCCCCATCCGCCCGCCGCGCGAGGGCGACCCCGGCGCCCAGGCCATCACCCTGCCCGAGTCGATGTTGACGGTGGATGTGCCTACGCTGGTGCTCTGGGGCATGGACGACCCCGCCCTCCTGCCCGGCTTGCTCGGCGGCCTGCCCGGCTGGATCCCCCGGCTGCAGGTGCAGCAGGTGGAGCAGGCATCGCACTGGGTCGTGCACGAGCACCCCGAGCGCGTGGCCATGGAACTGCAGCGTTTTTTGTTATCCAAACAATAGCTATCAGCGCATGATGCACTAGCGCTTCAGGCCATTTTTGCTGATATTTCAGCGGGAATACACCGAGGGCTCGCCCTCCGGGCGGGTCTTGAAGCGCTTGTGCACCCAGTAGTACTGCTCGGGCATGGTGTCGATCACGGCCTGCAGTTCTCGGTTCATGCGGGCCGTGTCGGCCTCGGCATTGTCGGTGGGGTAGTTGGCCCAAGCGGGCGAAACCTCGGCCACGTACCCGGTGGGCGTCATGCGCGAATACACACCCACCACCTTGGCGCGACCCAGTCGCGCAAACCGCGACAGCGACGGAATGGTGGCTGCCGTCACGCCATAGAACGGCACAAACACCGAATCATTGCGGCCGTAGTCCATGTCGGGCAGCAGGTACAGCAAGCCACCCTTGCGCAGGTTGGCGATGATGGGTTTGACGCCGTCCGAACGGTTGAGCATGCGCACATCGCCAAAACGCTGGCGCCCGGCCATGAACCAAGCATCCACCGCCGGATCAGGGTGGGTGGCAAAGATGGACGTGAACGCACGGCCGCTGCGCAGCGGCAAGGCCAGGCCCCCTGCATCCATGCCGTAAAAATGCGGCGCAAACAAGATGGTGGGCGTATCGCCCTCCAGCTCGTGCACCGCCCCGGTCAAACGCACACGCTGCTCCACCACCGAACGCGGCGCGGCCCACAGCCAGCTGCGGTCCAGCCAGGTCTGGCAGAACGCGACAAAGCTGGCCCGCGCCACGGCACGGCGGCGCGCTTCGGTCCAGTCAGGAAAACACAGCGCCAGATTGCGCAACGCCACCCTGCGGCGGGGCGCCACCAGCACAAAGGCCACCTGCCCCAGCAGCCAGCCCATGCCGCGCAACACCGGCAACGGCAGCAGCGCCAGCACCCGCATGAACCACACACCCAAACGCCCTGTGAGGCCCTTCATGCGGCGCCTCCGGCGGCAGGTTCGACCGGAGCAGCCTCGCCACGCGGCTGCTTGTAGCGGCCATAGCCCCACAGATATTGCTCGGGGCATTGGCGGATGAGATGTTCCATGGCTTGGTTGATTTGCAGCACGGCCTGGTCCATCTCGTCGGACAGCGGCTGGGGCAAGGGCTCGAAATGCGTGACGTAGCCACGCCCCCAGGACAGACGCTCGCAACGCGCCAGCACCACGGTCGCACCGGTCTGTTGCGCCAGGCGCACGGCCAGGGTCATGGTGTAGGCGTCGCGCCCAAAAAAAGGTGCCCACTGGCCCTGCCCCTCGGGCGGCACCTGGTCGGGCAGCAGGCCCACGGCCTCGCCCCGGCGCAGGGCCTTGATCATCTGGCGCACACCCGCCAGCGTGGTGGGCACGGCCAGCATACCGGGGCGGTTGCGTGCGGTCTCCATCACCTTGGCCAGCCAGGCCTGGCGTGCCGGGCGGTACAACACCGTGATGGGGCCACGCTCCGCGCTCCAGCGGCGTGCAGCGGCCTGTGCCGACAGTTCAAAACACCCCTGGTGCGGGGTCAGAAAAACAATACCGCGACCGGCTGCATAGGCCTGCTCCACACAGGCTTCGCCCGTGAGTGCGCAGGGCATGGTCGCGCCCATCCAAAGGCGTGGCAGCTCGGCCACCATGCGGCCCGCATGAGCCACGGCGGCGCGCACATCGCCAAACGCATAGCCCGCCAGCGCCGAGTTGGAGAGAAACCGGCGCCGGTAGGTGGGAGACGCCACAAACGCCACCCAGCCCATGGCCGCGCCCATGATGTGCAGCAACCACAGCGGAAATACGGAAAAGAATCGAAAGACGACTGGCATTAAAATAACGGGGTCGCTGAGTTAAATGAGCAACTTGCAGGGCGACGTTAAAAAAATCTGCTAAAGCGTTCGCCAGATCTCCTTCGGGGTGAGGGCAACGCCCCAAATGCCGGAACACAGGAGTTTATTCAAATGGCGAACGACTTTCTCTTTACCTCGGAATCCGTCTCCGAAGGCCACCCCGACAAGGTGGCCGACCAGATCTCGGACGCGATTCTCGATGCAATCTTCAAACAGGACCCCCGCAGCCGCGTCGCCGCTGAAACGCTGACCAACACCGGCCTCGTGGTGCTGGCGGGCGAGATCACCACCAACGCGCATGTGGACTACATCCAGGTGGCGCGCGACACCATCAAGCGCATCGGCTACGACAACACCGACTACGGCATCGACTACAAGGGTTGCGCCGTGCTCGTGGCGTACGACAAGCAGTCCAATGACATCGCCCAGGGCGTGGACCACGCGTCCGACGACCACCTGAACACCGGCGCTGGCGACCAGGGCCTGATGTTCGGCTACGCCTGCGACGAGACGCCCGAGCTGATGCCCGCGCCCATCTATTACGCGCACCGCCTCGTCGAACGCCAGGCCCAGCTGCGCAAGGATGGTCGCCTGCCCTTCCTGCGCCCTGACGCCAAGTCGCAAGTGACGATGCGCTATGTGGACGGCAAGCCCCACAGCATCGACACCGTGGTGCTCTCCACCCAGCACCACCCCGACCAGAGCGAAACGCAAACCAAGATGAAGGCCTCGTTCACCGAAGCCATCATTGAAGAGATCATCAAGCCTGTGCTGCCCAAGGAATGGCTGCAGAACACCCGCTACCTGATCAACCCCACGGGTCGCTTTGTCATCGGCGGCCCGCAGGGCGACTGCGGCCTCACCGGCCGCAAGATCATCGTGGACACCTACGGTGGTGCCTGCCCCCACGGCGGCGGCGCATTCAGCGGCAAGGATCCAACGAAGGTGGACCGCTCGGCCGCCTACGCCGCCCGCTACGTGGCAAAGAACATCGTGGCTGCCGGCCTGGCGCGTCAGTGCCAGATCCAGGTGGCCTACGCCATTGGTGTGGCCGAGCCGATGAACATCACCGTCTACACCGAAGGCACCGGCGTGGTGTCGGACGAGCGCTTGGCCGCCCTGGTCCGCGAGCACTTCGACCTGCGCCCCAAGGGCATCATCCAGATGCTGGACCTGCTGCGCCCCATCTACGAAAAGACGGCAGCCTACGGCCACTTCGGCCGCGAAGAACCCGAGTTCAGCTGGGAAAAGACGGACAAGGCTGCTGCGCTGCGCGCAGCGGCGGGCCTGTAAAGGCCCGGAGCGAAGCGAGCTTGTCCGGCTTTCGGCGCAGGCTCATATCGCGCAGCGATGTGAAGGGCCGCAAGGCCCGTGCCGCAGCCAACGTACGGGCAAGGCTGTAAAGCCCGCTGCGCGAATAGCGCGGTATCGGCCTTCGGGCGAAGTTCGTATCGCGCAAGCGATGTGAGCGCAGGCCAAAAGACCATCAGAGCCGCTCCACATCCCAAGCCGCAACGCCACGCGTTGCGGCTTTTCTTTTGGCGCTTCACCACCCGCCCGCCAGCGGCGCTCTCCTACACCCGCCGCCCGCTTGCACTGACGGCGCACGCCACAGGCCGCCGGTATCGTTCCTGCACACCCTTTCGCAGCCCCGCGCTGCCTCAACATCCACCGCAAGGAGCGACCACCATGCTGAAGTACGCCATCATTTTTGCCCTGATTTCCCTCGTGGCAGGGGCTCTGGGTTTCAGCGGTGTGGCCGCAGGTGCAGCGGGCATTGCCAAGGTGCTGTTTGTGCTGTTCCTGGTGGTTGCCGTGGTGTTTGTGGTGCTGGCGGCCATCGGAGTGGGCGCCGCGCGCAAGGTGCTCAAGTAGTCCTGCACACCTTCGTCACTGCAACACAACACACAGCCCACCATGACCGATACGACCACCATTTTTGAAGCCCTGCGCGAGAGCCACGAGCGCCAGCGCGTGCTGTACAGCGCACTCACCGACACCAGCGGCGACACGCCCGAGCGGCGTGACCTGTTCGAGCAACTCAAGAAGGAACTCGCCGCCCACGCCCAGGCCGAGGACCGCCACTTCTATGTGCCGCTGATGGCACACGACGCAGGCATTGATCTGTCGCGCCACGCCATTTCAGAACACCACCAGATCGACGAACTGGTGGAGTCACTGGAAGAGACCGAGCCATCGAGCCCTGCCTGGTTGCCACTGGCCAAGAAGCTGGCTGAGAAGGTGGAACACCACCTGAAGGAAGAGGAGCACCGCTTCTTCCAGATGGCAGGCAAACTGCTGACGGAGAAGCAGAAAACCGCGCTGGCGGCAGACTACCGGGCGGACTACGAGGACGCCAAGGCCGCTACGGCCTGAAACCACGCAACAACGCGAATCAGGCGGCGTCTTCGGCCTGGATCACGCAGTTGCGGCCGCTGGACTTGGCCTTGTACAACGCTGTGTCCGCGCGCTTGATGAGCGCATGGCTGTCTTCCTTGTGGTCCCAGGTGGCCACGCCAAAGCTGGCACTGACATGGCCCACGGCGTCGAATGGCACCCCTGCAATGCGCGCGCGCACAGCCTCCGCCATCGCCATGGCAGCGTCCACCGGGGTTTCCTTGAGCAGGATGATGAACTCCTCGCCTCCAAAACGCGCAGCGCAGTCGGACGACCGCAGCAACTCGCGCACACGCAGCGCGGTGCTCTTGAGCACCACATCGCCAGAGTCATGCCCAAAGGTATCGTTGATGCGTTTGAAAAAGTCGATGTCGAACATCACCACCGACAGACTCCCCTTCTTGATGCGGGTGTCGGCCATCTCAGTCTCCAGCCTCTCAAAAAAGCGCCGGCGGTTGACCAGATCCGTCAGGAAGTCCTTGGTGGCGAGGTCTTCCAGCTTGCGGTTGAGCCGTGCCATGGGCTCGATCACCAGCGACGACAGCGACAGGTTGAGGCCCACGAACAGCAGCACAAAGCTGCCCACCAGCGCCGTCATCACGGTGTTGAAGGTCTGACGCGCCTTCTCAAGCGGGAAATACATGGGCACCTTCACCACCTGGATGCCGACCGTTTCGTTCATGCCCCAGCCAAAGCCGTTCTTGTCGCCATAGACCTTGAGCATGGTGGGTGGGGCCACGGCGGGCGTGCTGTGGCAGGCCATGCACTGCGGCTGCTTGATGGTGATGGGCCGGGCCACATACATGGCACGGTGCATGCCCTCGCCCACCTCGCCGGTCACTTCCTTCTTGAGGTCGGCGCGGCCTTCGCGAAAGTCGCTGATGATGCGCTCTTCCCACTCGTTGGCACGGTCGCGCAGGTTGGTCGGGTTGAGCACCGCCTCCTTGTATTCGTAACCGGGGAACCGGTTCTGCAGTCGGCGCAGGGTCTCGGTGGCGGCATAGGCGGGCACGGTCTGGGGCAGGAATTTCTCGGCCAGCGTCACGTCCAGGTGGGGCTTGACCAGCTCGGTGGTGTAGTCGCGGATGGCCATGGCGGCGTGCATCATGATCTGCGAGTTGTGCTGCACCTCCTCGATGGCAGACTGCTGCAGGAAACGGTGCACATAGGCGCCCGCGCCCAGCACCGCCAGCAGCAGCACGCCCGCCAGCACCAGATTGAATTTGAGCCGCAACGACATGGATCTCCCTCGGTGGCCAGCGCACGGCGGGCCTGTTATTGGAGGTGCGGACACGCCATATCGGGCGCAGTCCCCCAGGTTCACACAGGTGGGCTTGCACGCCGGCATCTCGGGACCACAGCACGAAAAGGACGGATTCGCGCTACAGAAACTTTGCGCGCAGCGTGCAAGCGGCGCATTGTCGCCACGTTTGTGCGGCCCGGTCCATCTCTTTTTTGCCACGCTGCCCTGCACCCCCGCCCCATGCACGGCATGAACCGCCGGGTCGCACAATAGCAACTTCAGAGGCGGTTGGCAGCGCCGCCCCTCCGCCGCCGCCAGGGCGCCCTGCCACGGTCACCTCCCACCCACGACACTGGCTGGCGGTAAAATCACTACAAAAAAGATAGCTACCAGCATATATACATCCAGCGCATACAGCCCCATTGCTTGCTCGACCTGCTCCAACGCCGCCCCAATGCCCCGGTCAGCCCCTGGCAAGCGACAGCCACCGCGAGGACATGGGCGGCCCCCCGCCAGCAACGCGAAGGGACCTGAAGCGCACCACCAGCCGGAGACACATGGTCGACACCGCCATCTATATCGGACGTTTTGAGCCCGTCCACAGCGGCCACATGGCGCTATTGCAACGTGCACTGGACAGCGCCCCGCAGGTCATCGTGGTGATCGGCTCGGCGTGGCAGGCACGCTCGCCCAAGAACCCTTTCACCTGGCAAGAGCGCGAAGCCATGCAGCGCGCTGCCCTGGCCCCCGCAGACAGCGCCCGGGTGCAGGTGCTGCCCATGCGCGACTACTACAACGAAGCCGTGTGGGTGCAGGCGGTGCGCAGGGCCGTGGCGCGCCTCACCGCCCCGGGCGCAAGCATCGGCCTGGTGGGCCACTTCAAGGATGCGACCAGCGGCTACCTCAGCGCCTTTCCAGGCTGGCAGCTCATTCACATAGAACGCCAGGGCCGCATCGACGCCACCGCCATCCGGGACGCGTACTTTGGCGCCACGCCCGCCACCGCGCGCGCCGCCGTAGCGCCGCTGGCCGCAGAGATTCCCGAGAGCACCATCGCCACGCTGGAGCACTTTGCGCAGACCCCACACTACCCCGCGCTACAGGAGGAGTGGCGCATGCTGCGTGGTTACCGCCAGGCCTGGTCTGCCGCACCCTACCCGCCGGTGTTCGTGACGGTGGACGCCGTGCTGCGCTGCCAGGACCATGTGCTGCTGATCCGCCGCGCGCACGCACCCGGCAAGGGCCAGCTGGCCGTGCCCGGCGGCTTCATCGAGCAGCGAGAAACCGTGTGGCAGTCCTGCCTGCGCGAACTGGTGGAAGAAACCCACTGCGACCTGCCCGAGGTCCGCATGCGCGCCGCGCTGCAGTCAGTGGCCGTGTTCGACCACCCCGACCGCAGCCAGCGCGGTCGCACCATCACGCATGCACACTACTTTGACCTGGGCGATGCGCCCTTCCCAGTGGTGCAGGCGGACGATGATGCGGCGCTGGTGCAGTGGACCCCCATCGACCAGCTGGCGGGCCTGGAAGAGGAATTCTTCGAAGACCACTTCCACATGCTGGACCACTTTCTGGGGCTGACGAAGCTGGACTGATCCGCTCCACCCGCTTTTTGCATCCAAACTGGTGCAAGCGCTACGGAATCATGGATCTGCCGCTATATTTTGTATAGCATTAGGTACCAGCCCGCTCCAGCATGGCGTGCAGCAGCACGTTGCACCCGGCCTCGATGTGCTCGGGTTTCGCGTCCTCGATCTCGTTGTGGCTGATGCCGTCCTTGCAG
>NZ_QAIM01000423.1:36105-38318 GCF_003061035.1 Acidovorax sp. HMWF018 | reverse complement strand
CAGCAGGCGCAGCACATGGGCCACGCCCGCAGCACCTGCATTGGCCAGGCCCCACACGGCTGGGCGGCCCACCAGCACGGCGGAGGCGCCCAGCGCCATGGCCTTGAGCACATCGGTGCCGCGCCGGATGCCGCCGTCCACCAGCACCGGCGCCTTGCCCTGCACGGCCTGCACCACACGGGGCAGGGCGGTGGCGGTGGAGGGGGCCGTGTCCAGCGTGCGCCCGCCATGGTTGGACACGATGAGGCCCGCAGCGCCCAGCGACACGGCCTGGCCCGCGTCGGCGGGGTGCAGCACGCCCTTGAGCAGCACCGGCAGCCGGGTGATGGACTGCAGCCACGCGATGTCGTCCCACGTGGGCGCATGGTGGAGCAGGCCGTCGAACAGGGCGCTCTGGCTGGGGCCCAATGCGGAAGGGGTGGGTGCCTGCAGGCCTGCCAGGTTGACCGGGCCCACGCCGGGCGGCAGCCGAAAGCCCGCACGCCGTTCGCGGTCGCGCACGCCGCTGGTGGGGGCATCCACCGTGAGCACCAGGGCCTCGTAGCCGGCCGCTTCGGCGCGCTGCACCAGCGCCTGGGTGAAGCCACGGTCGGGTTGCAGGTAGAGCTGAAACCACAGCGGGCCGCGCCCCGGGTCGGGCAGGACGGCCTGGGCCACGCTCTCCAGCGACACGCTGGCCTGGGTGCTGAGCACCACGCCCGCGCCCAGCGCTGCTGCGGCGTAGGCCATGGCCAGTTCGCCGTCGGGGTGCGCCAGGCGCTGGAAGGCCACGGGTGCGAGCAGGATGGGGTGCGCCAGCGTGCGGCCCAGCAGGGGCACGCGGGTGTGCCCACCCGCCAGCGGCCGCAGCACGCGGGGCCACAGGGGCAGGGCGTCCCAGGCGCTGCGGTTGGCGTGCAGACTGATCTCGTCGGCCGCGCCGCCACTGAAGTACGCCCAGGCGTTGTCGTCCAGCTGCGTGCGCGCGTGTTGCTCGTGGTCGGCCAGGGTGACCAGGCCCGGGGGGATGGTGTGGCGTGCAGGAAATTGGGTCATACAAACAAAAATAGCACCAAGCGCTAGTGGATCATGCGCTGGGTGCTATCAAAATAATAGTTCTTGCGGGGTGTCTCATACCCTCGGTCGCAGCCGTGGGGTAGGGGCCTGCGGTTCACACATCGGCCCACATGCGCAGCAGGTTGTGGTACGTGCCCGACAGCGCGATGGCCGACGGGTCGGTGTCGCCGTGTGTCTGGCGCAGCTTGAGCAGGGCCATGTCCATGTCGAACAGCAACTGGCGCTGCTCCAGCCCGCGCACCATGCTCTCCACCCAGAAGAAGCTGCTCACGCGGTGCCCGCGCGTGACCGGCGCGACCTGGTGCACGGTGCTGCTGGGGTACAGGATCATGTCGCCCGCAGGCAGCTTGATGCGCTTCTCGCCCAGGGCTTCGTCAATCACCAGCTCGCCGCCGTCGTAGTCCTCGGGCGGGGTGAGGAACAGCGTGCACGACAGGTCGCTGCGCACCCAGCAGCTGTCGGCGCGGGAGTGCATGACGGCGCTGTCCACATGGTTGCCATAGTAGTTGGCGCCATCGCCATACTTGTTGAACAGCGGGTTGTAGATGCGGCGTGGCAGCGCGGCCGAAAAGAAGAGGGCGTTGCGATTCAACGCGGCCTTGACCAGGCCCTGGAGCTGGGCGGACAGCTCGCTGGCTTGTGCGAGCTGCAGGTTGTTTTTCTGGTGCACCGCCTGGCCGCCCGCGCTGCGGGCGCCGTCCACCCAGGGGGCGTCGGCCGCCCAGAGCTTTTGCCGGAAGAACGCGACCTCGTCGGCGGTGAGAACGTCTTGGATGTGCAGGAACATGGAGCCATTGTGAACCGGCCCCGGGCAGTGCCGGGGCCGGTTCATTCGAGGGACTTCAGAGGTGCGTCAGAAGCGTGTCTTCAGCGTCAGCTGCACAGCGCGCGGGGCGCCGGGCGTGTAGAAGCCGCGGTACAGGCCTTCGGCATACGTGCGGTCGAACAGGTTGCTGACGTTCAGCTTCAGCGAGGTCTTGTCGTCAAACGCGTACTCGGCCATGGCGTCCACCACGGCAAAGCCGCTGGCGTACACGGCGCGCGAGCCCTCGGGGTTCTGCTTGGCGCGGTATGTCAGGCCAGCACCCACACGCAGCTTGGAGGTGACGGCGTAGGTGCTCCACACGCTGCCGCTGTGCTTGGGCGTGAGGCCGGGT
>NZ_QAIM01000423.1:33017-36092 GCF_003061035.1 Acidovorax sp. HMWF018 | reverse complement strand
GGTTGAACTCCATGCCGGTGGCGTGGCGCTTGCCCGAGAGCAGTTCCTGCGCGGCAGCGGTGTCGGGGTCGGTGTTGCGCTCGTTGTACTTCTGGCTGTAGAAGGCGGCCACACCCAGCAGGGCGCGGCGCTCGAACAGCTCGAACTTGCCGCCGACTTCGATGTTGCGGCTCTTTTCTGGGTCGGTGTTGGCGGTGCGCGCCGTGGTGGTGCCGGGGTTGCCAAACTGGTAGGTGTCGCCCGAGGTGTTGTACGAAGTGCCGTACGACAGGTAGTACGAGGTCAGCTCGTCAGGCTGGAAGATCATTCCCACGCGGGGGCTGAACAGGCTGTCGGAGCGCGAGTTGCTCAGGCTGCCTGCGGCGTTGTGGTACGCGGCGCGGAAGTTGTCGTAGCGCAGGCCGCCAACCAGCTTGAGCGTGTCGCTCAGCGAGACCGTGTCCTGGAAGTACAGGCCCAGGTTGCGCGATGTGAACGTGTTCCACTGCACCGGCGCACGGCCGTCGGCCACCCACGCGCCGTCGTTGGGCGTGCCCACCGTGGTGGTGGGGCGGGTGGTGGTGTTGGCGTAGTTCTGGTTGCGCTTGGCGTCGTCGTCGTAGTAGTCCACGCCGGTCAACACCGCGTGCTTCTTGCCACCCCAGTTGTAGGTGTTGCTGTAGTCGCTTTGCACCTGCAGCACATTGCTCTCGCCCACGCGGCCCTTGGAGCCACGGGTCAGCACGGTGTTGCTGTTGATCTGGTCCAGCGTGATGGCGCTGTTCTGGAAGCCGATGGTGCTGGCCAGCAGGTCGCGCTCGTACTTGCCGTAGCGCAGGCGCGTGGTCAGCTCGCCGCTGTCGTCAAAGCGGTGGATGTGGCCCAGCGTGACGTACTGCGATGTGGTGTCGTTGTGGTCGCTGGCCAGGCCGTAGTACTTGCCGGCTTCCAGCGGCATGTTGATCTTGCCGTCGGCCGAGAGACGCCAGGGGTGGTTGTAGAGCGGGCGGCCCTTGGATTCGAGGTAGTACAGCCCGACGGAGAACTCATCGCGCGTGCCGATGCCCCAGGCAAAGGTGGGTGCAATGCCGCGCTTGTCCTGCTTGGCACCGTAGTTGTCGTACTCCTGCACCATGGCGTTCAGGCGGAAGGCCGAGTTCTCGCCCGTCACCCAGTTGAAGTCGCCAGTGGCGCGGTGGTACTTGCCGGTGCCCAGTGTGTAGCCGGCTTCGTGCTGGTCGATCAGCAGCGGGTACTTGTTGACCTGGTTGACCACGCCGCCGGTCGAGCCCTTGCCGAACAGCATGGAGGCCGAGCCCTTGAGCACTTCGATGCGGTCGTTGTTGAAGGTGTCGCGCTCGATCAGCGGGGCGTCCTTCATGCCGTCCACGTAGATGTCGCCCGCCAGGCCCAGCGAAAAGCCGCGCAGGCGCACGTCCTCTTCACCAGTCTCGCCGGACTGGAAGGTCACGCCCGCCGTGGTGCGCAGCACTTCGCGGAAGTCGTCCTGGTTGCGGTCGTTCATCAGCTTTTCGGTGAACACCGTCACGGACTGGGGAATGTCCTTGATGTCCTGCTTGCCCTTGCCCACGGTGGTCTTCTTGATGAGCAGGGTGTCCTTGCCCTGGACTTCAGCGGCTTCCTTCACCGTCACGGTGGACAGGGTGGTCTCGGATGTGCCGGTCTGCGCCATGGCGCCCATCGAGGCGGCCAGCATCAGCGCGCCCAGTGGCAGCAAGGCCCTGTCGGATTGCGAAGCCTGGGGCGACAGGGTGGCGGGAGAAGCAACGAATGCGGGAGAAGAACGCAGCATGCCGCTGCGGCGCTGGGCGCGAGATTTAGCCAAGAGGGCCTCCGTCAATAGGGGTGTGCAGGTGGCGCGCAGGGGCACCAAGAGCAGGCGAGAGGCAGTGGCTAGATCAACATGGCTGTGCGTCGTCGTGCAGCTTTATGTTACATCAAATGCGGGTCATTCTCATTTGCATTGATGCGGGCGCGCCACACTTCGACAGGGTGTGGGCGTAAAAAAACCGGCAGAGCCGGTTCTTTTACGGGTGCGACGCGGGTCGCAAAGCGCCAGGGCTTACTTGACGTGCTTGCCGATCAGGCCAGCCAGTTCAAACATGGAGACCTGTGGCTTGCCGAACAGCTCCTTGAGCTTGGCGTCGGCGTTGATGTTGCGCTTGTTGGTGGCGTCCTGCAGGTTGTTGGCCTTGATGTAGACCCACAGCTTGCTGATGATCTCCGTGCGCGGCAGAGGAGCCGAGCCCACCACAGCGGCCAGCGCGGGGCTGGGCGTGAGCGCCTTCATGAAAGCGGCGTTAGGGGTCCGCTTCTTGGCGGGTGCAGCGGCCTTCTTGGCTGCTGGGGCTGTGGTTGCCGGAGCTTTTTTTGCAGTTGCCATGTTGGGTTGTCCTTGTTGGGAATAAATTTTTACCAGCGAAAACGACGCTTTCCCACTGGCAGGCTGATGCTAATGGGAAAAAAACGCGTTTCCAAGGGAGAAACGGCTTTTTTTGCCTCGATTTGTAGCGGTGGCGCCGCGCACCCCGCAGCAATAGGCCGCCAAGGCGCGCCAGGCTTGACAAAGACGCGGCAGAGGGCGGGTTTCAAGTGCGGTTCCCCGGGGGCATCTTCTGAGTGCGGCGTTGGGCACCGCATCTGGGGTGGCTGCTGCTGCAGCACAATCTTGCACAACAGATTTGCCGCTCAACGAACGCGGCTCGCCCGCAGGCGTGTGCCGCAGCGAGGGGGCGTTCGGTGTGGGGTTCGTGCTCGCCGCTGCCGTTGGGGCGGGTTTGATTGTTGGAACCGTTTGATTGACTGAAAGGATCTTGGAATGGCTGCAGCTTCGCCTCTTCCCCTCACGCCGTTTGCCACCTGCGACTTTTGTGACGTCCACAAGGGCGACACCAGCGGTGCGTTCCGCGTGCTGCCCCCGGTGTTCCAGAGCTTTGGGGGCGTTGCCGCGTTCGCGGGCCCCGTCACCACCGTCAAGTGCCACGAGGACAACACCCAAGTCAAGGCGGCTGTCGAGTCAGCAGGCGAGGGCCGGGTGCTGGTGGTGGATGGCGGCGGTTCTCTGCGCCGGGCCCT
>NZ_QAIM01000423.1:19028-33000 GCF_003061035.1 Acidovorax sp. HMWF018 | reverse complement strand
ACGGCTGTGTGCGTGACGTGGCCGAGCTGAACGCGGAAGCCGTCGGCATCCGCGCGCTGGCGCTGATGCCGCTGCCCACCGAGCGGCGTGGCGAGGGGCAACGCGATGTGGCTGTGTCGATCCAGGGCGTGCCCGTGCGCCCCGGCGACTGGCTGTATGCCGATGCCGATGGCATCGTGGTCAGTGCGCAGCCCTTGCACGGCTGAGTCCGGCCTTCTCTGGTTCTGCCCAGTCTGTCCAGTCCCCGTGGTGGGATGGTGAAGACGGTTGCCGAAGGGCCAGTCAGCCGGAGCTGCCGCTCCGCCGCCCTACGCGCAGCGCCGCGCGCGAGGGCAGGGTGGCCAGCAACACGCTGGCCAGGGCAATGACAAAGGCGACCAGTTGCAGGCCCGTCAATACCTCGCCCAAAAACAGCACGCCCACCAGCGCAGCACTCACCGGCAGCATGACCGAGAAAACACCGCCTTGCGCAGCGGGCACGGCCTTGAGCCCGGTCATCCACAGCCACACCGTCCACATGCAGGCGGCCAGCGCATAAAACAGCAGCAATAGCCAGGTGCCCCATCCCACCGAGGCAAACGGGAAGTCCAGCGCCAGGTACAGGCCAAACGGTGTCGTCAGCACAAAGCCCCACAGGTTGATGAGCGAGGTGATGCGCTTGGGCCCCAGGCTGCCGGTGAGCTTCTTGCCGATCACCGTGTAGGCGGCCTCGCAAATCACTGCCCCCAGCAGTAGCATTTGGCCCCACCAGGCATGGTTTGCAGTGTTTTTGGCTCCAAGCGCAGGTTCCATATGCGCTGCGTGCTCTGGTTTTGATAGTGAGAACAGGGCAATGCCAATCACCGCACAGAGCACCGCCATCCAGGTGCGAGGCGCCACCCGTTCACCCAGAAATGCCCATCCCATCAATGCCACGGCTGCAGGAATGGCTGCCATGGTCACCCCTGCGGAGACAGCGTCGGTCAGGCTCACGCCATAGATCATGCAGATGGTGAATAGAAAGTTGCCCAGAAAGGACTCCAGGAACAGCAGCCGTTTGGTCTGCGGCGTCAGTGGCGGCTCGTTGGCGGGCTTCTTGAGCCAGTGCAGCATGGCGATGCCCCCGATGCCAAAGCGCATCCAGGCCAGCAAGAGCACGGGCAGCACGGCTGCCAGGGGTTTGGAGAGTGCCACATAACTGCCCACCAGCGACATGCTGAGGGCCAGGCACAAATAGGCGAAAGGGCGGCTGGGAGCGGGCGTATTCACTAGACTGGGGCGCTGTTCAATCAAAAACGACTGCGCATCATGCCCGAGCCTTCTTTGCCTGCTGGCACCCCACGCCATGTGTTTGTATACGGGTCCTTGCGCCGCGGTGGGTCGAACGACATCACGCGCTTGTTGCCTGCGCCACACTGGGTGGGTTTTGCGCAGGTGCCGGGAGTGTTGTTTCACCTGGGGGCTTATCCGGGCATGACGCTGGGTGGCGATCAGCCGGTGCATGGCGAGGTGTACGCCATCGAACCTGCGCTGGAGGAGGTTCTGGATGCCATTGAAGGGTTGACCGGAGATCACCCCACCGACGAATACCTCAAGCGCGAGATCGTGGTGACAGTTGAGGGCCAACGGCTGTCTTGTCTGGTGTACGAGATCCATCCCCGATACGCAGAGGGCGCACGCCGGATCGAACATGGCGACTGGCTCAGGACAGTTGGCACTGCGCCCGCTTGAATTATCACAATACGAAAGTTAAATTTCTTGATGTGGAATGCGATAGATGTTGCATTGCCGCAATTTTTCTCGATATGAGAAATCAATTTCTGTATTGAGAAATCACGTGGTTAAGTGGTTGTTTTGAAAGAAGAAAATTTATCTCTTCTATAAGACATAAGAGCTTGCGCAAGTCTTATAGAAGACTTAAAGTTGTCTTCAAGGGCGGCACACAGCAGCCCGGCGTTTTCAACCAACCCCTGGAGTGATCTCATGCCCCAATCCCTCAACGAACAACTGAGCCGCGAACAGCAAATTGCCGCCCTGGAAAAAGACTGGGCGACCAACCCCCGGTGGAAGGGTGTGAAGCGCGGTTACTCCGCTGCCGACGTGGTGCGTCTGCGTGGTTCGCTGCCCATCGAGCACACGCTGGCCAAGCGCGGCGCTGAAAAGCTCTGGGACAAGATCAACGGCGGTGCCAAGAAAGGCTACGTCAACGCTTTCGGCGCCATCTCTGCCGGTCAAGCGATGCAGCAGGCCAAGGCCGGCCTCGAAGCCGTGTACCTGTCGGGCTGGCAAGTCGCCGCTGACGGCAACACATCCGAAACCATGTACCCCGACCAGTCGCTGTATGCATATGACTCGGTGCCCACCATGGTTCGCCGCATCAACAACACCTTCAAGCGCGCCGACGAAATCCAGTGGGGCCGTGGCATCAACCCCGGCGACAAGGAATTCATCGACTACTTCCTGCCCATCGTGGCCGATGCAGAAGCCGGTTTCGGCGGCGTTCTGAACGCCTTCGAACTCATGAAGAACATGATCCAGTCGGGCGCTGCAGGCGTTCACTTCGAAGACCAGCTGGCCGCTGTCAAGAAGTGCGGCCACATGGGTGGCAAGGTGCTGGTGCCTACGCAGGAAGCCTGCGAAAAGCTGATCTCCGCACGTTTTGCTGCTGACGTGATGGGCGTGTCCACCATCGTGCTGGCCCGCACCGACGCCGAAGCCGCCAACCTGATCACGTCCGACCACGACGCCAACGACAAGCCTTTCCTGACCGGCGAGCGCACGCAAGAAGGCTTCTACCGCGTGAAGAATGGCCTGGAACAAGCCATCAGCCGTGGCGTGGCCTATGCCCCCTACGCGGACCTGGTGTGGTGCGAAACCGGCGTTCCAGACATCGGCTTTGCCCGTGAGTTTGCACAAGCCGTGCACGCTGCCTGCCCCGGCAAGCTGCTGTCGTACAACTGCTCGCCATCGTTCAACTGGAAGAAGAACCTCAACGACAAGCAGATCGCTTCGTTCCAGGAAGACCTGTCGGCTCTGGGCTACAAGTACCAGTTCATCACGCTGGCCGGCATCCACATCAACTGGTTCAACACCTTCCAGTTCGCCCATGCATACGCTCAGGGCGAAGGCATGAAGCACTACACCGAAATGGTGCAAGAGCCGGAATTCGCGGCTCGCGAAAAGGGCTACACCTTCGTGTCGCACCAGCAGGAAGTGGGCGCAGGCTACTTCGACGACGTGACCACGGTGATCCAGGGCGGCTCGTCCTCCGTGAAGGCCCTCACGGGTTCGACCGAAGAAGAGCAGTTCCACTGATCTGCGGGGCTCAGCGCCGCTTCGTTGTGGCGCCAAATGCACTCGAAAAAGCCCGAAGCAGATGCTTCGGGCTTTTTTTCTGGGTGCTAGGGTTAAAATCTGGCGAAATTCACTGCACAAGAGCGAGAAAGGCAATCTGGTTATGACACCGCGAACTACATCGGAGATGTTGACCGGCCGTTGAGGCTGGCTGTTCGCGCCTGCACGAGATTGCACACACCTCCAAAAAGCGCGGACCTGTTCCGCGCTTTTTTGTTTTACGGGCCTGGCGCGTGCCCGCACCCATTGCACTGATCACAGAGAAAGAGTTGTTCCCATGATTCACATCACGCTTCCCGACGGTTCACAGCGCGAGTTTCCGGGCCCCGTCACGGTGGCCGAGGTGGCCGCCTCCATTGGCGCTGGTCTGGCCAAAGCCGCCCTGGCGGGCAAGATCGGCGACAAGGTGGTGGACACCAGCTACCAGATCACGGCTGACAGCCCGCTGTCCATCGTGACGGCCAAGGATGCGGATGGCCTGGAGGTGATTCGTCACTCCACCGCTCACTTGCTGGCCTACGCGGTCAAGGAACTGTTCCCTGACGCGCAGGTCACCATCGGCCCGGTGATCGAAAACGGCTTTTATTACGACTTTGCCTATAAGCGTCCCTTCACGCCGGAAGACCTGGTGGCGATTGAAAAGCGCATGGCAGAACTGGCGGCCAAGGACGAGCCCGTGGTGCGTCGCGTGTTGCCACGTGACGAGGCCGTGGCGTATTTCAAGGGCCTGGGTGAGCACTACAAGGCCGAAATCATTGCCAGCATCCCCAGCAACGAAGACGTGAGCCTGTACCGCGAAGGCAATTTCGAAGATCTGTGCCGCGGCCCTCACGTGCCCAGTACCGGCAAGCTCAAGTTCTTCAAGCTCATGAAGGTGGCTGGCGCCTACTGGCGTGGCGATCATCGTAATGAGATGCTGCAGCGGGTCTATGGCACGGCCTGGGCTACCAAGGATGAGCTGCAGCAGTATTTGACGATGCTGGAGGAGGCAGAAAAGCGCGACCACCGTAAACTCGGCCGCGAGTTGGATCTGTTCCACATCGACGAACACTCGCCTGGCACAGTGTTCTGGCACCCCAAGGGCTGGACGGTGTGGCAGGAGGTGGAGCAGTACATGCGCCGCGTGTACCGCGACAACGGCTACCAGGAGGTCAAGGGGCCGCAAATCCTGGACCAGGGCCTGTGGGAGAAAACCGGGCACTGGGACAAATACCGCGAGAACATGTTTGTCACGGAGTCGGAAAAGCGCGACTACGCGCTCAAGCCGATGAACTGCCCTGGGCACATCATCATTTTCAAGCAAGGTATCAAGAGCTACCGCGACCTGCCTTTGCGGTTTGGCGAATTCGGCCAATGCCACCGCAATGAGCCGACCGGGGGGCTGCACGGCATCATGCGCGTGCGTGCTTTCACACAGGACGACGGCCACATCTTCTGTACCGAAGACCAGATCCAGTCCGAAGTCGTGGCGTTCACCACGTTGCTGCAGAAGGTTTACAAGGACTTCGGGTTCACGGACATCATCTACAAGCTGTCCACACGGCCTGAGAAGCGAATCGGTAGTGAGGAAAGCTGGGACCGCGCCGAGAACGCCTTGGCTGAGGGTCTAAGGGCATCCGGTTGTGAATTTGAATACCTGCCCGGAGAGGGCGCCTTTTACGGTCCCAAGATCGAGTACACGCTCAAGGACGCGCTGGGGCGCCCCTGGCAGTGCGGCACGATTCAGGTGGATCCGAATATGCCCGAGCGCCTGGACGCAGAGTTTGTGGGTGAAGATGGCGCCCGCCATCGGCCCATCATGCTGCATCGCGCCATCGTGGGTAGCTTGGAGCGCTTCATTGGCATTCTGATCGAGCAGCACGCGGGGGCCTTGCCTACATGGCTCGCTCCCGTGCAGGTTTCGGTGCTGAACATCACGGACGCTCAGTCCGATTACTGTCGTGAAATCGCAGCAAAACTGCAAAAAGCGCTGCCCAATCAAGGCCTTAGGGTGGCCCTGGATCTGCGTAATGAGAAGATTACGTATAAAATACGGGAGCATTCGATGCAAAAGCTGCCCTACATCCTCGTCGCAGGCGACAAGGAAAAGGCAGCCGGCGCCGTCGCAGTGCGAGCCCGGGGTAATCGTGATCTCGGCGTGATGTCTGTGGATGCGTTCATTGAATTGATCGCTAGTGACATCGCCACCAAAGCCTGATTTTGAACACAAAACTGCTTTGCCGCTCGCGGACTGCGCGGAAGTAGCTACTTTATTTGTAGCATTTTGATTCAAGGAAGATAGCCATCGCTACTGAATTTCGTGATCGTCGCCACCGGGAAGAGCGCAAGCACCGCCTGAACCGTGAAATCATGGCCCCGGAAGTCCGCCTGTCTGGGCCGGACAACGAGCCTTTGGGTGTTGTCAGCCTCATGGAGGCCTTGCGCATGGCCGGTGAGCTGGACGTGGATCTGGTGGAAATCGCTGCTACGGCGAATCCGCCGGTATGCCGCCTCATGGACTACGGCAAGTTCAAGTACCAAGAGCAAAAGCGTGCGGCAGAAGCCAAAGCCAAGCAGACGGTCATTGAGATCAAGGAAGTCAAGTTCCGTCCCGGAACGGACGATGGCGACTACAACATCAAGATGCGCAACATTCGCCGCTTTTTGGCGGATGGCGACAAGTGCAAGATCACGCTGCGGTTCCGTGGGCGTGAAATCACGCACCAGGAACTCGGCTTGGCTTTGCTGAACCGGATTCGTGACGAGTTGGCTGACAGCATCATCATTGAGCAGTTTCCTAAGTTGGAAGGCCGCCAGATGATCATGATGATTGCTCCGGGCAAGAAGAAGCCCGCGGCCAAGCCAGCGGCTGAAGGCGCGGCCCCTGCAACGGGTGCGGCGGCGTAGGTTTGCCAATCAGTGTCAGATTTTGAGCGCCACGCCCGAAGGGGCGGGGCGTTTGAAAAGGTGGGGCTTTCGAGCACTGCCGACCGGAAGGTGAAAGCCTTTCGATAAAAGTGGCTCGGGGCCAACAAGTTTGCAGATCGGTTTGCAAACGCCTCACGAGCACAACGAAAAAGGAGCATTCACATGCCCAAAATGAAGACCAAGAGCAGCGCGAAAAAACGTTTCCGCGTTCGTCCAGGTGGTACCGTCAAGCGCGGTCAAGCCTTCAAACGTCACATCTTGACCAAGAAGACCACCAAGAACAAGCGCCATCTGCGTGGTGCGGTTGCTGTGCACGAGACCAATATGGGCTCGATTTCACAGATGCTGCCCGGCATGGGCGTTTAATTTACTGACGAACAAGGAGTACATACATGCCTCGCGTCAAACGTGGTGTAACGGCCCGTGCCCGTCACAAGAAAGTTCTCGCCCTTGCCAAGGGTTTCCGTGGTCGCCGCGGTAACGTCTTCCGTATCGCCAAACAGGCGGTAATGAAGGCTGGGCAATATGCCTACCGTGACCGCCGCACCAAGAAGCGCGTGTTCCGCCAGTTGTGGATCGCCCGTATCAACGCCGCTGCCCGTGAACTGGGCCTGACCTACAGCCAGTTCGCCAACGGCCTGAAGAAGGCATCCATCGAGATCGACCGCAAGATGCTGGCCGACCTCGCAGTGCACGACAAGGCTGCCTTTGGCAGCATCGTGGAGCAAGTCAAGGCCAAGCTGGCTGCTTGAGTTCACGATGAGTAGCTATCGTTCTGATAGCTGCTTGCGCAATAACAGCAAGGGCTAGGGCTTGAAAAGGCACTAGCCCTTGTTCATTTTCAAGAGTCGATATGAACGAGTTGGATTCCCTGGTCGAGAGCGCGACGCAACTGTTTGCCCAAAGCGCAACCCCTGCTGACCTCGAAAACGCCAAGGCGCAGTTTCTGGGCAAGGCAGGTCGCGTGACCGAGCTCATGAAGGGCATGGCGCAGCTGTCCGTCGAGGAAAAGAAATCCCGCGGCGCAGCCATCAACGTTGCCAAGCAGGCCATCGAGGCTGCACTGACCGCTCGCCGCCAAGCTCTGGCCGATGCCGAACTTCAATTGCAGCTCAAGGCCGAAGCACTGGACGTGAGCCTGCCAGGCCGCCAGCGCGGGCAGGGTGGCTTGCACCCGGTGTCGCTCACGCTTGAACGCATCCAGGGCATCTTCGGTTCCATGGGTTTTGACGTCGCCGAAGGCCCTGAGATCGAGACCGACTGGTTCAACTTCACTGCACTGAATACGCCGGAAGACCATCCTGCGCGGTCCATGCATGACACTTTCTATGTGGAGGGCGGCACTGCCACCGCCCCCAACCTGCTGCGCACACACACCAGCCCCATGCAGATCCGCCATGCGGTCCAGCATGTCAAAAAGCATCGGGCTGCGCTCGATGCCGGTCAGGCGATGCCCGAGATCCGCGTCATTGCCCCCGGCCGTACCTACCGCGTGGACAGCGATGCCACGCACTCGCCCATGTTTCACCAGTGCGAAGGTCTCTGGATTGGTGAGAACGTGAGTTTCAAGGACCTGAAAGTCATCTTCACGGATTTCTGCCGCACGTTCTTCGAGAGCGACGATCTTGTGTTGCGCTTCCGTCCCAGTTTCTTCCCGTTCACAGAGCCCAGCGCCGAGATCGATATCCAGTTCCAGACGGGCCCGCTGGCAGGCCGTTGGCTCGAAGTGGCGGGCTCGGGCCAGGTGCACCCCAACGTGGTGCGCAATATGGGTCTTGACCCTGAGAAGTACATCGGCTTTGCATTCGGCATGGGACCCGACCGCCTGACCATGCTGCGCTATGGCGTCAATGACCTGCGCTTGTTCTTTGACGGCGACATCCGCTTCCTGTCGCAGTTCCAGTAAAGCCCGCCGACCTCGCGCCGTGCGCGTGCCCTGTGGCCGTGCTGCGCACCTTCCGTACAAGAGTGTCCGACTATGCAATTTCCTGAATCCTGGTTGCGTGAGTTCTGCAACCCCCCTTTGACGACGGCCGAGCTGGCCGAAACGCTGACGATGGCCGGCCTCGAGGTGGAGGAGCTGCGCCCCGTGGCCCCGCCTTTCACCAAGATCGTGGTGGGTGAGATCAAGGAGGCGGTACAGCACCCAGACGCCGACCGCCTGCGTGTGTGCCAGGTGGACGTGGGGCAGGACGCCCTGCTGAACATCGTTTGTGGTGCGCCCAATGCCCGCGTGGGTATCAAGGTGCCTTGCGCACTGGTGGGTGCCGAGCTCCCGCCGGGTGACGATGGCAAACCTTTCCTCATCAAGGTGGGCAAACTGCGCGGTGTGGAAAGCCAAGGCATGTTGTGCTCCGCCCGTGAGCTCAAACTGTCAGAGGACCATGGAGGCCTGCTGGAGCTGGATGCCTCAGCCCCCGTGGGCCAGGACATCCGCGAACACCTGAACCTGGATGACACTCTGTTCACGCTCAAGCTCACGCCCAATCTTGCGCATTGCCTGAGCGTCTATGGCATCGCGCGAGAAGTGTCCGCATTGACGGGTACGCCGCTGAAAAATACATCGTTCCCTGCCGTGGCCGCAAAGCTGACGGACAAATTGCCCGTCAAAGTGAGCGCGCCTGACCTGTGTGGCCGTTTCTCCGGCCGTATCGTGCACAACGTGAATACGCGGGCTGCCACGCCTCAGTGGATGCTCGATCGCCTGGCACGCTGTGGCCAGCGTGGTGTGTCGCCGCTGGTAGACATTTCCAACTATGTGATGTTTGAGTTGGGACGTCCTTCGCACATTTTTGATCTGGACAAGATCCATGGTGGCCTGGACGTGCGCTGGGGAAAGCCGGGTGAGCAGCTGAAGCTGCTCAATGGCAACACCATCACGGTGGATGACAAGGTGGGCGTGATCGCCGATGACAGCCAGGTGGAATCGCTGGCGGGCATCATGGGCGGAGACGCCACGGCGGTGTCTGATGAAACCCGGCACATCTATATCGAGGCGGCTTTCTGGTGGCCCAAGGCGGTGGCAGGCCGTTCGCGCCGCTTCAACTTCTCGACGGATGCCGGCCATCGTTTTGAGCGCGGCGTGGATCCGAGCCTGACGGTGGAGCACATCGAGCGCATTACCCAACTCGTCATTGACATCTGCGGGACGGCCGATACGGCATGCGGCCCTATGGACGACCAAGTGGTGAACTTGCCAGTGCCACAGCCCGTCACGCTGCGCGTGGCGCGTGCTGCCAAGGTCATCGGCATGCCGCTGACGCAGGTGCAATGCGCCGACGCGCTGACCCGCCTGGGCCTGCCGGTGGTGCAGGGCGAAGGTGCGCTCACGGTCACGCCGCCGTCGTTCCGTTTCGATATCACCATCGAGGAAGACCTGATCGAAGAAGTGGCCCGTATGGTGGGCTACAACAACCTTCCGACCACTCCACCGCTGGCGCCCATTACGCCCAAGCTGGCGCTCGAGGCCACGCGCAGCCCGTTTGCGGTGCGCCGTTCGCTGGCAGCCCTGGGGTATCAGGAAACGATCAATTTCAGCTTTGTGGAAGAGCGTTGGGAGCACGAGTTGGCCGCCAACCCGCAACCCATCAAGCTGCTCAATCCGATCGCAAGTCAGATGAGCGTGATGCGCTCGACTTTATTGGGTTCTCTGCTACAAGTTTTGAAGTTCAACCTGGACCGCAAGGCCGAGCGGGTGCGCGTCTTCGAACTGGGCCGTGTGTTCCTGCGCGACGGCGGCGTGCGCAACACCGACACCACGGTCGAAGGCTTTCACCAGCCCATGCGCGTGTCGGGACTGGCGTATGGTCCGAACGACATGCTGCAGTGGGGGCGCAAGGATCAGCCCATCGACTTCTTTGATGTGAAGGGGGACGTGGAAGCGCTTCTGGCCCCTCTGCGCGCAACGTTCGAGCCCGGCACCCACCCCGCCATGCACCCTGGCCGTTGCGCCCGCGTGCTGGTCGATGGGCGTGCTATTGGCTTCGTGGGCGAATTGCACCCCCAGTGGCGCCAGTCGTGGGACCTGCCTCAGGCGCCTGTGATGTTCGAACTGGAGCTTGACGCCGTGCTGCAGCGTGTGGTGCCTCAGTTCAAGCAGGTGACCAAACACCAGGCTGTCGAACGAGATTTGGCCGTGGTGGTGGCAGAGCGCGTGACGCACGCCGACATCATGGGTGCGGTAGAGCAGGCCGTTCCGGGTGGCATGCTCCGCTCTGCCGTGCTGTTTGACGTGTATCGGCCCAAGGCGCTGCGGGCGGGCGAAGAGGCGCCTGCGGGTGGCTTGGCCCCCGGCGAGAAGAGCCTGGCCGTGCGCCTCACTCTGGGGCGCGATGAAGCCACGCTTACTGAGGCAGAAATCGACGCAGCGATGCAATCCGTGATCACTCAGTTGACGCAGCGCACGGGCGCCCGTCTGCGGGTGTGATGATGTCCAAGGGGAGTGACGAGCCATGATCGAATTCGCAGTTGAAAGCCTGGAAACACCGGCACTGACCAAGGCGCAGTTGGCGGATCTGTTGTTCGATCAGATCGGCTTGAACAAGCGCGAGTCCAAGGACATGATCGATGCCTTCTTCGACTTGATTGCCCAAAGCCTTGTCGAAGGCAAGGACGTGAAGCTTTCGGGGTTTGGTAACTTTCAGATCCGGACCAAGGCTCCCCGTCCCGGGCGCAATCCCCGCACGGGCGAGGCTATACCCATCAAGGCGCGTCGGGTGGTGACTTTCCATGCCAGCAGCAAGCTCAAGGAGCAGATTCAGACGGCCGCTATTGCGTGAGTTTGTGCTGTTTTTGTTGCCAAGATGTTCTTGGTGGCTGGCGGTGCAGGCTGGTCTGCAGTACGCTTGAAAGCTTTCCCGTTTGAACACGCATCTCATGGGCACCACCCTCCCTTCCATTCCCGCCAAGCGATACTTCACGATTGGTGAGGTTGCGGAGCTGTGCGGCGTCAAACCGCATGTTTTGCGTTACTGGGAGCAGGAGTTCACGCAGCTGCGGCCTATGAAGCGGCGTGGCAACCGGCGTTATTACCAGCACCATGAGGTGCTGATGATTCGCCGCATCCGTGATCTGCTGTACGACCAGGGCTTCACCATCAGTGGAGCGCGCAATCGCCTGCAAGAGCTTGCACATGCTGCGCGAGAAGTTGTTGGGTCGGACGAGGCATCTCTGTCGCAGGACGCAGAGCCACCCAGCATGCTGGTGGACAGCGCGCGCGACCTTTCCATCGTTGCTGCGGGCTTCTCCCTGGACTCCAACGCAGTGCGCCAAGAATTATTTGAAATTCGTGCGCTACTTTCTCTGAACTGAGCTTTTTCTGCATATAATCTAAGTCTTGTCGGCGTGTAGCGCAGCCTGGTAGCGCACTTGCATGGGGTGCAAGGGGTCGCGAGTTCGAATCCCGCCACGCCGACCATTGATAGCAAAAGCCCAGAGCCGAAAGGTTCTGGGCTTTTTTGCTTTTCTCCTCCGCTGGTTTTAACGGCGTCAGCGTTGCGGTTCGGTGGTGGCGCATCGCTCCATGCACACACCGTGCCTGCGTGCCGTGCGTGCGGCGACTTCAGACGCCCTTGCCGGTGGGTGACATTGGCCATGCAGTGATTGCGGGGCCTGGGAGGGGCGCAACAACACGCCCACGATGGGCATGGAGACCTTCATGATTGATGGCTTGGTAGCCGGACGGCTTTACGGTGAGGCGGAGCGCCGCACGGACAAAGCGGGCAAGGCCTACACCTTGGCGAAGGTGAGAGCCAGCACGGCGGAGGGCGAAGTGCTTTTCATCAACGTCATCGCCTTTGACGAGGGTCTCTGCGCGTCACTTCACCAGTTGCGCGACGGTGATTCAGTGGCGCTTTCTGGCAGCTTGAATCCTCGTGTCTGGACGGACAAACAAGGCAACGCGAGGCCTGCGCTGGATATGGTGGCACACCGGTTGATCAGCCTGCCGCTCTCTGGCATCGAGCAGTAGGGCTATGCAGCGCAAGCTGTGTCATGGGATGACACGCGGAGCGGGGAGAGCCCACAAGCGCACCCGGACCGGGCGCTGTACCTAGCCTGTCTTGCGAGGGTTGCCTTTGGGCGTGGGCGCAAAGCCCAATGCCTTGAGCTCATCCTCGCTCATGTGTAGCTCTGTCAATTCGGGCTGGCGCGCCTCGATGGCTCGGCGCCGCTCGAAATTGGTGGGAGGACCTTTTTCTTCCTGGCGGCGATCCTTGCCAGTGCGGCGGTCCATGCTGCCTCTGCGTTCGACACTCATGATGGTGCTGGTAGTGGAGGTGTGAGACTTTGGTGTGCGGCCTGTTGCCAGTTGACCGGGCAACCTGTGGTGGCAAGCTGAAGCGCCAGTCTGCATCAGTTGCCAATGTTTGCAAATACCTAAGCTGCCATCTGGCGGATGCAACACATGTCCGACACCATTGTTGAGGATGGCGGTGGGCTCACCGAGTGGCGGCGCTTCCTGTTGGCAATGCTGTATCGCATGTTCCGGCAGTGGGTTGATCTGCGCCACCCACTGGTCGCACCGCCTGTTCTTGTTATCCAGCGGTGGGCTGGGTTGTTGCTCCGGAGCGGCCAATGAAAAAGCCCTGACTCTTGCGAATCAGGGCTTTTCATTTGGTGCCGGAGAGATGAATCGAACACCCGACCTTCTCATTACGAATGAGCTGCTCTACCGACTGAGCTACACCGGCTTAGCCTTGGATTATAGCGTGGAATGGTAGCTGGTCACGCGTTCCACCTCATTTTTTGAGCCGAGGATCACGCTGACGCGCTCATGGAGCTGCGTGGGCTGGATGTCGAGGATGCGTTGCTTGCCATTGGTGGCAGCGCCACCGGCTTGTTCTACCAGCCAGCCCATGGGGTTGGCCTCGTACATCAGGCGCAGCTTGCCGGGCTTGTTGGGCTCGCGTTTGTCCCACGGGTACATGAAGACGCCACCACGGGTCAGGATGCGGTGTACGTCGGCCACCATGCTGGCGATCCAGCGCATGTTGAAGTCCTTGCCGCGCGGGCCTTCCTTGCCCTGCAGGCATTCGTCGATGTAGCGCCTCACGGGCTCGTCCCAGTGGCGCATGTTGCTCATGTTGATCGCGAATTCTTTGGTGTCCTCGGGGATGCGCACGTTCTCCTCGGTCAGCACGAAGGAGCCCTGTTCGCGGTCGAGCGTAAACATGGCCACGCCATCGCCCACGGTGAGCACCAGGGTGGTCTGCGGGCCGTAGATGCAGTAGCCCGCGGCCACTTGCTGGGTGCCGGGCTGCAGGAAGTCGCCTTCCTCCACGCCACGGTCGCCATCGGGCTTTTTCAGCACGCTGAAGATGGTGCCGATGCTCACGTTCACGTCGATGTTGCTGGAGCCGTCGAGGGGATCGAACAGCAGCAGGTATTCACCTTGCGGGTAGCGGTTGGGCACCAGGTAGATGCCGTCCATTTCTTCAGACGCCATGGCCGCCAGGTGGCCGCCCCATTCGTTGGCTTCGATCAGCACTTCGTTGGCGATGATGTCGAGCTTTTTCTGAATCTCGCCCTGCACGTTTTCGCTGCTGGCCGTGCCCAGCACGCCGCCCAGTGCACCTTTGTTCACCGCGTGGCTGATGCTTTTGCAGGCGCGGGCCACCACTTCCAGCAGCAGGCGCAATTGCGAGGGAATGAGTCCGTCCACCCGTTGTTGTTCAACAAGGTAGCGGGTCAGGCTGATGCTTTTTGCCATGTCAGTCTCTTCTCGGTCGTGGTT
>NZ_QAIM01000423.1:6372-19018 GCF_003061035.1 Acidovorax sp. HMWF018 | reverse complement strand
GGTCACTACCTCGCGCACGTCGTTGGACAGATCAGGCTTGGCGGCCACGCGAGCAATGGCCTCGCGCGCGGCGCTGCGCCAGGGGTCCGCCAGCTTCTTCCAGCGGTCGAGCGCGCGCGCGAGGCGGGCCGCAACCTGCGGGTTGATGGCGTCCAGCTCGATCACGCGGTCGCTCCAGAATACGTAGCCCGCAGCGTCCGACCGGTGGAACGCACCGGGGTTGGCGCTGCAGTAGCTGAAGATCACGCTGCGTGCGCGGTTCGGGTTCTTGAGGCTGAAGTCCGGGTGCGACATGAGCTGGCGCACGGCGGGCAACACGTTGCCGCCACGGTCCGGGGCGCCGGCTTGCAATGCAAACCACTTGTCGATGACCAGGGGCTCGTCCTTGAACAGCGCATGGAAGCGGGCGAGGGCGGGTGTGGCCAGTTCGCTGCCGCTCGCCACCAGGGCCGTGAGGGCATTGAACCGGTCGGTCATGTTGCCCGCGACCTTGAAGCGCTGGTACGCCTTGCCAGGCCAGACCACATCGCCTGTCTTTTGCGCGGCAATGCACAGCATGTGCAGCGCCAGGCCACTGAGTGCGCGGCGGCCGGAGGAGACGGGGTCGGGTCGGTAGCCGCCGGTGTCGTGGTTCTGTTCCCAGACGGTTTCCCAGTCGGCCTGCAGCGCCAGCGCCAGCTCTTCGCGCATGGCTTCACGCACTGCGTGGATGCGCTGCGGGTCCACCACATCCAGTTGCTCGGCGATGTACGTCTCGGAGGGCAGCGTGAGCACCAGCTCCTTGAACGCAGCGTCCAGGGCCGGGTTGCGCAGCACGCTGCGCATTGCCTCTACAAACGCTGTCGACAGAATGGTTTGCTCAAATCGGCCGGTAGCGCCGGTTGTATATGCTTCATCAGCTATTGTATTAATAGCAATTCGCAATGCCAGGCGCTGTCCAGCTTCCCAGCGGTTGAAAGCGTCGGCGTCGTGCGCCAGCAGCGTGAGCAACTGCGCGTCTGTGTAGTCGATGTCCAGCACCACGGGAGCACTGAACCCGCGCAGCAGCGATGGCACAGGCTCGCTGTCCAGGTTGGTGAAGGTGAGGGTCTGCGATGCCTCGGTGAGCACGACCACGCGCGAGGTGGTGTGGGCTGCGCCTTCTGCAGCGCCTTCACCTGCGAGGTGCAAGGGCAGGGCGGCACCGGTGGTGGCATCGATCAGGCCCAGCTCGACCGGGATGACGAAGGGCAACTTCTCGCTTTGGCCGGGCGTAGGGGCGCAGCTTTGCGACAGCGTGAGTGCATAGCAGCGCGTGGCAGCGTCGTAGCGGCCCGTGGCGCGCACGCGGGGCGTGCCGGCCTGGCTGTACCAGCGCTTGAACTGCCCAAGGTGCTGCGTGAGCGGACTGCCCGGGTTGGCATCGGCTATCGATCGCACAAAATCGTCGCAGGTCACGGCCTGGCCGTCGTGGCGCTCGAAGTACAGCTTCATGCCCTTGGCAAAGCCTTCGCGGCCCACCAGGTTGTGCTGCATGCGCACCACTTCCGCACCCTTTTCGTAGATGGTGACGGTATAGAAGTTGTTGATCTCGACGTAGCTGTCGGGCCGCACCGGGTGGGCCATAGGGCCAGCGTCCTCGGGGAACTGGGCGGTGCGCAGCACGCGCACATCCTCGATGCGCTTGACGGCGCGGGCGGAGGGGCTGCCCGCGAGGTCCATGCTGAATTCCTGGTCGCGGAAGACCGTGAGGCCTTCCTTCAGGCTGAGCTGGAACCAGTCGCGGCAGGTCACGCGGTTGCCCGTCCAGTTGTGGAAGTACTCGTGGCCGACCACGCTTTCGATGTTGGCGAAGTCGGTGTCGGTGGCCGTGGATTCGCTGGCCAGAACGTACTTCGTGTTGAAGATGTTCAGGCCCTTGTTCTCCATGGCGCCCATGTTGAAGTCGCTGGTGGCGACGATCATGAAGCGCTCCAGGTCCAGCGGCAGGCCGAAGCGGGCTTCGTCCCAGGCCACGCTGTACATCAGCGAGTTCATGGCGTGTTCGGTCTTGCCCAGATCGCCGGGGCGCACGTAGACCTGCAGCAGGTGGTCGGTGCCCGAGCGGCTCTTGATCTTCTGCTCGCGGGCCACCAGCTTGCCTGCGACCAGGGCGAACAGGTAGCAGGGCTTCTTGTGCGGGTCCACCCACTTGGCAAAGTGGCGGCCGTCTTCCAGGTCGCCGCTGTCCACCAGGTTGCCGTTGCTCAGCAGCACCGGGTACTGGGCCTTGTCGGCGCGCAGCGTGACGGTATAGCTGGCCATCACGTCCGGGCGGTCCAGGAAGTAGGTGATGCGGCGAAAGCCCTCGGCCTCGCACTGCGTGAAGAAGGTGCCCTGGCTCACATACAGGCCCATGAGCTGCGTGTTCTTGGCGGGGCAGCAGGTGGTGAAGATTTCCAGCGCAAAGGGCTCGGAGCCTTCAGGCAGGTTCTCCAGCACCAGGCGGGTGCCTTCCATCTTGAACGAGGTGCCCTGGCCGTTGACCAGCACACGTGCCAGGTTCAGGTCATCGCCATCGAGCTTGAGTGGCTGTGCCGCCACGTCGGGGTTGCGGCGCAGCGTCATGCGGTTGAGCACGCGCGTCTTGTTCGGGTCCAGGTCGAAGGTCAGCTCGACGCTGTCGATCCAGTAGGCGGGGGCGGTGTAGTCCTCGCGGCGGATGGCGATGGCCGGGGCCGCGCCGTCTCCGCTTCCGTCGGCTTTATGCAGTTGCAACATGGATGCTCTCCAGAAAGTCGGTGTTCATGAGTTCGGTGTAGTCGCGCACGGCGGCCAGCACATGGGGCCCGGCCAGTTGTTCGGGTGTGTGGGTGCTGCAGATGGCCACGGCACGCATGCCCGCGCGGCGCGCTGCCTCGATGCCGAAAGGCGCGTCTTCAAAGACGATGCAATGCTCGGGCGCTGCCGCGATGCGGCGTGCCGCCTCCAGGAAGATCGCGGGCTGGGGCTTGCCAGGCAGGCCCTCATCGCCACGCACGATGGCCTGGGGCGCGGGTTCCAGTCCCAGGTGGCCCAATGCGAATTCCACGTTGCCGATGTCACCCGCGGTGCCCACCGCCACCTTGAGACCACGCGCGCGCACCTGGGCCGCAAACTGGCGAAAGCCCGCGACTTCGGAGAAACGCGGGGCGAACAGCTCGCGGTAGATGGTTTCTTTTTCGTGCGTGAGCGCGTCGGCCTCATCCTGAGACACGGGGCGTCCCAACAGTTCCACGATGCACTCGGTGCCATTGCGGCCCGTGGTGCGGGCCATGAGGTCAGGCACGTCGATGTCCATGCCCCGGCGGCGTGCAAACTCTACCCATGCCTGGGCGTGCCAGGGCATGGAGTCGATCATGGTGCCGTCCATGTCGAAGATGATGGCGTCGGTGCGCATCCGCATCGCTCAGACGCCTTGCTTCAACGAAGCTTCGATGAAGGCGTCCAGGTCGCCGTCCAGCACCTTCTGTGTGGCCGAGATTTCAACGTTGGTGCGCAGGTCCTTGATGCGGCTGTTGTCCAGCACGTAGCTGCGGATCTGGTGGCCCCAGCCCACGTCGGTCTTGGTGTCTTCCAGTTTCTGTTGCTCTTCCATGCGCTTGCGCATCTCGAAGTCGTACAGGCGGCTGCGCAGGCGCTGCCATGCCACGTCGCGGTTGCTGTGCTGGCTGCGACCGTCCTGGCACTGCACCACGATGCCGGTGGGGATGTGCGTGAGTCGCACGGCCGAGTCGGTCTTGTTGATGTGCTGACCGCCCGCGCCGGAGGCTCGGAAGGTGTCGGTGCGCACATCGGCGGGGTTGATGTTGATCTCGATGGAGTCGTCGATTTCGGGGTACACGAACAGCGACGCGAACGAGGTGTGGCGGCCGCCCGAGCTGTCGAACGGGCTCTTGCGCACCAGGCGGTGCACACCGGTTTCGGTGCGCAGCAGGCCGAAGGCGTACTCACCCTCGATCTTGATCGTGGCGCTCTTGATGCCGGCCACGTCGCCCGGGGTTTCTTCTTCGACCGTGGCCTTGAAGCCCTTGCGCTCGGCGTACTTGAGGTACTGGCGCAGCAGCATGCTGGCCCAGTCGCAGGCCTCGGTGCCGCCAGCGCCTGCCTGGATGTCCACAAAGCAGTTGAGCGGATCCGCCTCGTTGCGGAACATGCGGCGGAACTCCAGCTCTTCCACCGCTGCGCGCATCGTGGCGGCTTCCGACTCGATGGTCAAAAGGCCGGCTTCATCACCTTCCTCTTTGCTCATCTCATACAGCTCGGCGTTGTCGGCCAGATCGCGGGTGAGCTTGTCCAGCGTGACGACCACGCTGGAGAGCGACTTTTGTTCCTTGCCCAGCTCCTGGGCCTTCTTGGGGTCGTTCCAGACGGAGGGATCTTCCAGCGATGCGTTTACCGTGCGCAGGCGTTCAAATTTGGCATCGAAGTCAAAGATACCTCCGTAACTCTTGCGTGCGCAGAGCCAGGTCGCTGAGGGTGGTGCCGATGAGGTTGATGCGTTCTGCGTCCATGATTCTTGTCCTGCGTGTTCTGTGGAATAACCCACGATTTTCTCATGGGACGGGCAAGCGCCCCGGCAATGCCCTTTGTGCGGGGCGGTCGCCGGTACGGCGCATGAAACCCGGAGGACAATCTGCCGGGTGAATATCAAAAATGATAGCTGTTCAGGCAATATCCACTAGCGCTTGGAGGCGCTAGGGCATCAAATTGCCTCAGGCAGCATCCAAAAACGCTTCGATCAGCTGGGCCACCTGCTCCGGCTGGTCATGGTGCAGCATGTGGCCCGCGTCTTGCACGACGGCGGTGCTGCAGGTACGCACATGGGCCAGGCGCTGGTGGTATTCGTCCAGGGTGTACCGGCCGTTCCACCACTGGCCCAGGCTGTCGCCACTGGCCTCGATGGCCAGCACGGGTGCGGTAATGCGTTCGTAGATCGCCAGGGCCTCGTCCGCGCGGTACAGCTGCGCGCTGGTGATCTTGTGGGCGGGGTCGCCCAGGATTTCCCACTGCCCCTGCGCGTTGGGCCGCGCCCAGTGCTGGGCCAGCCATTGGGCCTTGTCTTCGGACAGGCGGGGGTTGGTCTTCATCAGGCGGCGGGCCACGCCGTCGGCGCTGTCATAGGTCTTGAGTTCCTTGGTGCCCTGGTGCAGCTGCTTGATTTCGTCGATCCATTGCGCGTAGCGCGTGGGCGCCTGCGCGGGGCGTGTGGCGGGCAGGCCAAAGCCTTCGAGGTTGACAAGCTTGCGCACCCGCTCGGGCCGCACGCCGCCATACATCATGGCCACGTTGCCGCCCATGCTGTGGCCTACCAGGTCAATGGTTTCGCCGGGTGCGTAGTGGTCCAGCAGCAGGTCCAGGTCGGCCAGGTAGTCGGCAAACACATAGTGGTCCACCGGTGCCCCGGTGGTCAGGCCGAAGCCGCGCCAGTCCGGCGCGATGATGCGGCGCGGCTGGCGCAGCGCATCCACCGTGAACTGGTAAGAGGCACTGACGTCCATCCAGCCATGCAGAAGCACCAGCGTGGGCAGGTCGCTGTGCTCGGGGCCCCAGTGGCGGACGTGGTAGTTGAGGTGCCGCAGCGCCAGTGTGCTGCTGCGCGAAGGGGTGAGGACTTGGTACATGCTGTGCCAATGTTACGTTGCCGCCGCTCTGGAGGGGCGTCGTGCGGTGTCACCAAGGAGTCCGGCGCCCGGCAGGTTTTGGCGATCGCTTGTACCATCGCCAGCCGGGGCTGCAGCAGGCCCTGTTTACTTTTCCACCATCTGGAGCCTTCACCGCATGAACATCGTCCGCTTGGGTCAGAGTGACCTGCTTGTCACCCCCATTTGCCTGGGCACCATGACCTTCGGCGAGCAGGTCAATGAGGCCGACTCGCATGCCATCCTGAGCCAGTCGCTTGCGCGCGGCGTGAACTTCATCGACACGGCCGAGATGTACGCCGTGCCCGCCAAGGCCGAGACTTTTGGCGCCACCGAAACCATCATCGGCAATTGGTTTGCCAAGAACCCCGGCGCGCGCCAGAAGCTGGTGGTGGCCACCAAGGTCGCCGGCCCATCGCGCGGAATGCCCTGGGTGCGCGAGGGCAAGGGCATGACGGCGGCCGATATCGTGGCGTCGTGCGAAGGCAGCCTGCGCCGCCTGCAGACCGATGTGATTGACCTCTACCAGATCCACTGGCCCGAGCGCCATGTGCCCGCCTTCGGCAATCTGTATTACGACCCTGCCAAGGAAACTTCGCAAACCCCCATCCACGAGCAGCTGGAAGCGCTGGCCGGGCTGGTGAAGGCGGGCAAGGTGCGCTACATCGGCCTGTCCAACGAAACCCCCTATGGCGTGCACGAGTTCGTGCGTTTGGCCGAGCAGCACGGCCTGCCGCGCGTCGCCACGGTGCAGAACCCGTACTGCCTGATCAACCGCACGTGGGAAAACGGGCTGGATGAGACCTGCCACCGCCTGGCCGTGTCGTTGCTGGCTTATTCGCCCCTGGGCTTTGGCCTGCTGACGGGCAAGTACGACGAAAGTGGCATCACCGGCCCGAATGCCCCGCAGGGTGCGCGCATTGCATCCTATGAATCCGTGCGCAAACAGCGCTGGGGCCGCCCCGAGGCGCTGGCTGCCTCGCGCCGCTACAACGCGCTGGCGCGTGCCAACGGCATGACGCCCACGCAGATGGCGCTGGCCTTCTGCTACACCAAGTGGCAGGTGGCCAGCACCATCATCGGCGTGACGTCGGTGGCGCAGCTGGAGGAAGACCTGAATGCCTGGGGCACCACGCTGTCGCCCGAGGTACTGAAGGCCATCGACGCGATCCGCTGGGAGCTGCGCGACCCGGCGCTGTGAACGGGGCAGGGCGTGGCCCTGTGACTCTGCAGGAGAAAAACAAAGGGGCCCAGCAGGGCCCCTTTGTTTATTGACGAATCGTCGGGCACAGCCGTCAGGCCGTCGCCTCTTGCCGGGCGGTGCGTCCTTCCGTCCACGGCGTCCCTTGGGGCTCGCCCAGGTCCCAGAACAACCCAGCCATCACCGCCAAACCTTCGCGGGCCACGGGTGCCAGCAAATGCTCGTTGGGCGCATGCTGGGCGCAAGCGGGGTACGAGTGGGGCACCCACAGCGTGGGCAGTCCCAGCTGGTCGGCAAAGATGTCGTTGGGCAGCGAGCCCGCCAGGTTGGGCAGCAGCGTGGCAGGCTGGCCGGCGCTGGCCTCAAGCGAGGCCATCGTCCAGTCCACCCAGGGGTTGTGCAGATCGAGCCGCGTGGCGCCGCAGTGCATGCCCATGGTGATTTCGACCTGGTTGAAGCCATGCGCGTCCAGGTGCTCGCGCAGCGTGGCCTGCACGTTCTGCCAATCGGTGCCCACCACAAAGCGCAGCTGGCAGTGCGCCACCGCCTGCGCGGGGATGGCGTTGATGGGCCGCTGCGCGTTGCCCGCGCCCAGCGCCAGCAGTTCCAGCGTGTTCCAGCCCACCAGTTGCTCGGCGGGGGTGAGGCCGGGCTCGCCCCAGCCGGGGGTGAGCGCGGGGTCATCGGCTCCGGTGCCAATCACCACGTCCTGGAGGGCAGTGCGCAGCTTGTCGGGCACCGCAGGCGGCAGCAGGCCTTTGACCAGGATGCGGCCCTTCGCGTCCACCAGCGTGGCCAGTGCGTGCGTGAGCACCGTGGCCGGGTTGGCCAGCACGCCGCCCCAGTTGCCCGAGTGATACGCCTTGTCGCGGCTGCGCACGGCGAGCGAGAAATTGATCGCACCGCGCGACCCCAGAAAGAGGGTGGGGTGGCCCGCATTCACACGGGGGCCGTCGCTGGCCACGAACAGGTCGGCCTTCAATGCATCGCGGTGTTGCTGGCAGAAGACGCCCAGGCCGGGCGAGCCTGCCTCTTCGCCCATCTCCATGAGCAGCGTCACGTTGTAGCCCAGGCGGCCGCCCCGGGCCTCGATGGTGTGGGCCAGTGCGGCCAGGCTCACGGTGTGCTGGCCCTTGTTGTCGGCCGTGCCCCGGCCGTACCAGCGCTCGCCTTCTATGGTCAGCTCCCAGGGCGAAAGGCCCTCGCGCCATTGCGTGTCCTGCCCGTTGACCACGTCGCCGTGGCCGTAGGTGAGCACGGTGGGCAGCGCAGGGTCTTCCACACGGCGTGCCACCAAGAAGGGGCCGCCTTGCGGCGAGGGGTTGTCGAGCACCTCGCACTCAAAACCCAGAGGCGTGAGCCAGGGCACCATTTCGTCGGTGAGGTAGGCGCGCAGTTCGGGCGGCACCTTGCCGGTGTCGCTTTCGGTGCGCCAGGCCACACGGCGGCGCAGGTCGGTGGCAAAGCGGCCTTCGTCAAAGTAGCGCTGGACGTTTTGAATGAGCTGTTGGCGATTCATCGTGCAGGTCCTGTTCATGTGTTCTTCAATCCACCACGATCTTGGCGCGGTGGGCCAGCGCGCGGTAGCGGCCGATCTCGTCATCGATCATGGCGCGCGTGGCCACGGGGCCCAGGTGCACGGGTTCCATGCCCTGGGTGCGCATCTGTTCCTGCAGGCCACTGTCGCGGGTGACGGCTTCCACCTCGGTCACCAGCTTGCGGATGACGGATGGTGGTGTCTTGGCGGGGGCGGCGATGGCGTACCACGCGTCGAACACGGCGTCGGGCAGCTTGAGTTCCTCCACCGTGGGCACCCCCGGCAGCATGCTGGAGCGCGACTTGCCAGCAATGGCCAGGGCGCGCAGCTTGCCGGCCTTCACCTGCGGCGCCGCAGCGGCCACGGTGTCGATGCCCAACTGGATTTCACCGCCCATGAGGGCGATCAGCGACTGGCTGCTGCCCCGGTAGGGCACGTCCTGCAGCTGGATCCCGGCCGCCTGCTCCAGCAGTGCGCCCGCCAGGTGCGGGCCAGAGCCGGAGCCGAAGGTGGCGTAGTGGATGCTCTTGGGCTTTGCCTTGGCTGCGGCAATCAGTGCGTTCAGGTCCTTGTACGGCGCGCTGGCGCTGACGACCAGCACCAGGGGTGCCCGGGCCACGGTGGCCACGGGCACGAGGTCCTTGGCAGGGTCGTAGGGCAGCTTGCTGCGCAGCGCCGGGTTGACCGTGTAGCTGGTGGAGCCCGAGACCAGCAGTGTGTAGCCGTCCGGATCGGCGCGCACCACGGTTTCGGTGCCGATGATGGTAGAGGCGCCCGGCTTGTTGTCGATCACCACCGCCGTGCCCAGGCGGCCAGCCAGCTTCTGTGCCAGCGCGCGCGCCACCACGTCGGTGCCGCCGCCGGGCGGGAAGGGCACCACCATGCGCACCGGACGCTGGGGCCAGGCATCGGCAGGGGGCGTAGTCTGGGCCGAGGCCAGGCTGGCATGGCCGGCAAACACTGCCAGGGTGGCAGACAGGAAGGTGGCTCGAACAAGGCGTTTCATGCGGACTCCGGTGGTAGGGCCCCGGCAGCAGGCGCGTGGCTCGATGGGGCCATGCGGCGCCCGTGCCAGGGCATGGGTGAATTGGAGCCTCAAGCCATGCAAGATGGATGCTGGTTTACCATTGCTTGGAATAGAGATTTGGCAACTGGCCATTGCCTTTTTGCGATTTAAACAACCATGGCCATTTCACTGCTCAGCCTGCCCTTGCGCTACTTTCTGGAGGTCGCGCGCACAGGCTCCGTCAACCAGGCCGCGCAGCGCCTGCACGTGGCCGCTTCGGCCGTGAGCCGCCAGCTGGGCAAGCTGGAAGACAGCCTGGGCGTGGTTCTGTTCGAGCGCCAGGCGCGCGGCATGACGCTGACCGAGGCAGGCACCCGCCTGCTGGCCCACGCCAGTGCACACGACGCGCAGGCGCTGGAGCTGGTCGAGCAATTGCAGGATCTGTCGGCCCAAGGTGCCCTGCGGGTGCGGCTGGCCTGCACCGAAGGGTTTGCGGCAGCCTTCATGCCGCTGGTCATGGCGGGGTTTCGGCAGGCGCACCCGCAGGTGCGGCTGCAGTTGCAGGTGGCCGTGCCGCAGGAGGTGTCGGCCCTGGTGCTGCGCGGGGAGGCCGATCTGGCGCTGAAGTACAGCACGGCGCCCGAGAAGGGCCTGCAGGTGCTGCACTCGGCCATCGCACCCATCTATGCCGTCATGCCCGCGCAGCACCCTCTGGCGCGCCAGCGCAGTGTGAGCGTGGCCGATGTGGTGCGCTACCCGCTGCTGCTGGGCGCCGCCAACACCACAGGGCGGCAGCTGTTTGACCTGAGCTGTGCAGTGCAGGGGCTGCGCTATGTGCCCGCCGTGGAGAGCAATTTTTCGTCGGCCTTGTTGCCGCTGCTGAGCGGGCAGGATGTGGTGCTGGCCAGCTACCTCACGGCGGCGCGATGGGTGGAGGCGGGCCTGCTGGCTGCCCGGCCATTTGACGAAACCCAGCTACAGCAACGGCGCCTGCAGGTGCTGGCAGCCGAGGGCCGTAGCCAGTCCGCCCTGGTGCAGCAGTTCACGCAAGCGCTGGTGATCGCCATCGAGGAATACGGCAAGCGCAAAGTCGGGCGGCGCCGCAAGGCCACCCCAGCGCCTGCTTCGGTGTTATGACACATTGCCGCAGATTCCAGCACGCTCACATTTGGATACGGATACCATCGGTGCCCTATCCGCACCACACCATGGCCAAGAAAGAACACGTTTCCGAGACCCAAGCCACCCAGCTGCTCAAGGCGAACAAGGTGGCGTTCACCGAACACCCGTATGAGTACCTGGAGCACGGCGGCGCGATGCACAGCGCCGAGGTGCTGGGTCTGGACCCGTTCACCGTGGTCAAGACCCTCGTCATGCAGGACCAGGACGCCAAGCCGCTCCTGGTGCTGATGCATGGCAACCGCAAGGTCTCCACCAAGAACCTCGCACGCCAGATCGGCGCCAAGTCGGTCGAGCCCTGTGCCCCCGAGGTCGCCAACCGGCACAGTGGCTACCTGGTGGGGGGGACGTCTCCGTTTGGCACGCGGCGCACCATGCCGGTTTACATCGAAGAGACCATCCTCGCGTTGCCCCGCATTGCCATCAACGGCGGGCGCCGGGGCTTTTTGGTGCAGTTGGACCCGCAGGTGTGCGTGCAGTTGCTGGGCGCCAAACCGGTGCAGTGCGCGCTGGCAGAATAGGCCGCCGCGCGATACAGCCCGTCAGAAGGCTGACCATTAGATTTCCAAGGAGTTGCTTTGACCGCCGTCTATCCCGTTCTTGCCACTGTGGCCGCCTACCTGCTGGGCTCGCTGTCGTTTGCCGTCATCGTGACGCGCGTCATGGGCCTGAGCGATCCGCGCACCTATGGCAGCAAGAATCCCGGCGCCACCAATGTACTGCGCTCGGGCAGCAAGGCGGCGGCCATCGTGACTCTGCTGCTGGACGCGATGAAGGGCTGGCTACCGGTGGCGCTGGTGATGTGGTTTGGCCACCCCTATGGGCTGGAGGACGGCACCGTGGCGCTGGTGGGTCTGGCTGCTTTCCTGGGGCACCTGTGGCCGGTCTTCTTCCGGTTTCAGGGCGGCAAGGGCGTGGCGACGGCACTGGGCGTGCTGGTGGGCATCAGCGGTTGGCTGGGTCTGGCCACGGCGGCCACCTGGCTCATCATTGCGTTCTTCTTCCGCTACTCGTCGCTCGCCTCGCTGGTGGCCGCCGCGTTTGCTCCGGTGTACTACCTGCTGGTGGATGGCGTGGTCTGGTATGCCGAAGGCACGATTGCCGCCTCGATCGTGGTGATGGCGCTGCTGCTGGCCTGGCGGCACCGCGAGAACATCCAGCGCCTGATTGCCGGTACGGAATCACGCCTGGGCAGCAAGAAGGCGAAACCTGCCGAGGGTGAAGAGAGCGCCAAGGCGAAGCCCTCAGCAAAAGTCAAGGCCAAACACTGATATACCCACGCGCCCGGTTGGGCGCGTGCCCTGTGTCAGAGCGCGCCGGGCGCCGTCACCAGCCCGCGCAGCCCCGCGCTGTGCTGCGCGGCGTACAGCCCCAGCCGCACCATGGTGCGGTGGTTGAGTTCAAGGCTCACTGCGGATCGGGCCAGGGCAGACTGGATGCGGGGCTTGCCGCTCGCGGTCTGGTACAGGCTGGGCTGGCTGCGGTGGTTGCCGGTGCTGTCCAGCAGGCTGGCCACCAGCGGGTGATTAGCCTTGTCGCTGCGGCGCAGCACGATGGCGGTTTCCCCGTTGTCCAGTTTCACAAACGTACCTGGGGGGCACAGGCCGATGGAGCGCACCAGGGTGTAGCTGACCTCGTCGCGCTGGTCCACCTCTTGTCCCACAATGGCACGCACCGAGTCGGTGGCACTGCGCCCGGCGCGGGATTTGCGCGGGCTGATCATGGCGGCATACCGGTCAATGGTGCCGAGGATGCGGGTGAGCCGGTCTATCGGCTCCTGGTTGGCCAAAGGCACGCGTTCGGCAATGCTGGCATGGTGTTGCCCCACCACGTCCAGCCAGAGCGGATCGTTGATGAACAGGCGTTCCAGCAGCAGCATGCTGTCTTCGGGGTGGCTCTTGATGGCCTCCTGCTGCTCTGCCGTGGGGCGCTCGCGCTGCACGGCCAGTTCGTCCTGCAGGGTCGTCATGCCAATGTTCATGGTGAGTGCCGCCCGCACCAGGCTGTCGCGCTCACGCTGCGGCAGCTTGAGCTCCAGCGCCATGATGTGGCACAGCGTGCCGCACACCAGCGCGTGCGATGCG
>NZ_QAIM01000423.1:0-6362 GCF_003061035.1 Acidovorax sp. HMWF018 | reverse complement strand
GCCGCACCTTGCCCGGAAAGTCCTGCACTTGCAGCGGCCGGCTCAGCAGCACCGACAGGGCCGACTCCAGGTCGGACCAGAGGCTGAGCAGGTCTTCGTACTCCCCTTCGGAGTGCGCGTGGGTGGAGGAGGGGTGTGCGGACATTGCAGGTGTACAGGCGTCAGTGGCGCTTTTCGAGCACCATCTGGTCGTTGGTGCGGGTCATCTGGAACTCGTTCAGGAAGCTGTTGCCCAGCAGCACATAGGGCATGGGCTGCGAGGTGACGATGGCCTCTACCCCAAAGACCTCGACGTCGCCGATGCGGATGGAGTCGAGCTTCATGCGCCAGCCCTGGGCGACGCCATTGGCAGTGTTCATGCGCACCGGCTGGCCGCTTTGGTAGTTGAGGCCCATACGCTCTGCATCCGGCCGCCCGATGGCGACGGTGGAGGCACCGGTGTCCACCATGTACTGCATCACCTGCCCGTTGATGGTGCCGCTGTTCACAAAATGGCCTCTGCCATCGGCCACCAGCAAAATGCGTTTGCCGCTGCCACTGCGTCCGCCCACGCTCACGGGCGCCTCGCCCAGTCGCAGTGTGCGCCGTGCGCCCTGGATCTCCACGGTGGCTTCGTCCTTGGCGACGGCGATGACTTTCACCCCCTGGAACTCATCCCCCGCGCCCACCGCCTTGGGCGGGTTGGCATTCACCACGATCAGCGCCTTGCTGCCCAGTACACCCGCCAGCGCCACAGCCTGCGCATGCGCCCAGGTGGGGCCCAGCATTAACCCGATGCACAGGGCGAGGAGGCGCTGATACCGGCGTAGCCCCGGTGAGAGCCGCCGCGCAAGGGCCGCCCCGCCGCGCTGGCGGCGTCCCCCTGCCTGCAGCGCTCCGGGCTGCGAGAGCGGGGGGAGGGCCCGCAGGACCTCAGCGGGGTGTCGCTTCATATCAGTCGCGGAAGTTGTCGAACGACAGAGGCACGTCGGTCACATCCTTGCGGATCAGGGCCATGGCGGCCTGCAGGTCGTCGCGCTTGGCGCCAGTCACGCGCACCTTGTCTTCCTGAATAGCGCCTTGCACCTTGAGCTTGCTTTCCTTGAGCAGCTTCTGGATCTTCTTGGCCAGCTCGCTCTCGATGCCGTTGCGCACCTTGATGACCTGCTTGACCTTGTCACCACCCATTTTCTGCACATCGCCCATGTCCAGAAAACGCACATCCACGCTGCGTTTGGTGAGCTTGTTGCGCAGAACATCTTCAATCTGGGTGAGCTGGAAATCAGCATCGCCGATCAGCGTGATGTCCTTGTCCTTGATCTCGATGCTGGCAGAGGTGCCCTTGAAGTCGAAACGGGTGGCGATTTCCTTGGCGGTGTTCTCGACGGCGTTTTTCACTTCAACCAGATTGGCTTCGCAGACGGTGTCAAAAGATGGCATGGTGGGTCTCTATCTCGGGGAAAACAGGTGCAGATATGGGGGCGGATCGCGGGGAGCCAAAAGGCCGGGTGCGACAATCGGGCCAATGGTAGTCGAGAAAAACGCCCCTTTACAGCCCTGCAACACCTTCGGCATTGCCGCACGCGCCCAAACCCTGGTGCGAGTGCATTCGGTGGACGACCTGCGGGCTGTGCTGGCAGACCCCCAGCTCGCGCCGGTACCGAAATTTGTGCTGGGCGGTGGCAGTAACATCATCCTGACCGGTGACGTGAAGTCCGTCGTGCTCAAGATGGAAATCAAGGGCCTGCGCCTGGTGGATGAAACGCCCAAGGCCTGGATCGTGGAGGCGGGTGCTGGCGAGGTCTGGCACGACGCCGTGGCCTGGACGCTGGCGCACGGCTATCCCGGATTGGAGAACCTAGCCCTGATCCCGGGCACGGTGGGGGCATCGCCCGTCCAGAACATTGGCGCGTATGGCGTGGAGCTGCAGGACCGTTTTGAGTCGCTCGACGCCATTGACCTGGCTACGGGCCAGTCGTTCAGCCTGGATGCCGCGCAATGCGGTTTTGGCTACCGTGATTCCGTTTTCAAGCATGCACCTTCCGAAGCGCAGGACGGCAGCGGGCTGCCGCGCGGCATGGGGCTGGCAGGCCGGGCGGTGATCACCCATGTGCGCTTTCGACTGCCCAAGCCCTGGAAGCCGGTGCTGGGCTACCTGGACCTGGAGCGCCGCCGCACCGAGGCGGGGGTGGAACACCCCAGTGCCCAGCAAATTTTTGACTGGGTCTGCGACATCCGCCGCGCGAAACTACCCGACCCTGCCGTGGTGGGCAACGCGGGCAGCTTCTTCAAGAACCCTACCGTGTCGCCCGACCAGTGCGCCGACATCATCGCCCGCGAGCCCAAGATCGTGCACTACCCCATGCCCGACGGCAGCATCAAGCTCGCGGCGGGCTGGCTGATCGATGCCTGCGGCTGGAAAGGCAAATCCATCGGCAAGGCCGGGGTGTACGAGAAGCAGGCCCTCGTGCTGGTCAACCGGGGGCAGGGCGCTGACAGCGTGACAGGGGGCGAGGTGATGACCCTGGCCAAGGCCATCCAGACGAGCGTGTACGAGCGCTTTGGCATCCGGCTGGAGCCCGAGCCGGTGGTCGTGTAGCGCGAAGTCTGAGGCGACCGCTGCGCCTCGAAAGGGCCGGTGTCGCGCCTGGTACGAGACCCCAACAAAAAAGCCACCCCAAGGGTGGCTTTTGCTCATCTATTGATAGCTGGAGAGGCAGTTTTCACTAGCGCTACCAGCCATTTTTGCTCCCAATGAGCCGCCAAGCTGATCCCAGTGGCAACCTGGGAGGCTTGGGGCCCATGGGGCGAGTGCTGCCTTACTTGCGGTCGTTGTCCAGCTGCGCCAGGGCTGCATTGCCTCCCAGCGACAGCAGGCCCGCCCGCGAGTACACACCCAGCTTGCCGCGCGTGTCCGAGATGTCCAGGTTGCGCATGGTCAGCTGGCCAATGCGGTCCAGCGGGCTGAACGGCGCGTCTTCCACCTTCTCCATCGACAGGCGCTCGGGTGCGTAGGTCAGGTTGGGCGACTCGGTGTTCAGCAGCGAATAGTCGTTGCCACGGCGCAGTTCCAGTGTCACGGTGCCGGTCACGGCGCGGGCCACCCAGCGCTGGGCGGTTTCGCGCAGCATGATGGCCTGGGGGTCGAACCAGCGGCCCTGGTACAGCAGGCGGCCCAGCTTCAGGCCATTCATGCGGTACTGCTCGATGGTGTCTTCGTTGTGGATGCCGGTCACCAGGCGCTCGTAGGCGATGTGCAGCAGCGCGAGGCCGGGGGCTTCGTAGATGCCGCGGCTCTTGGCTTCGATGATGCGGTTTTCGATCTGGTCGCTCATGCCCAGGCCGTGGCGGCCACCGATGCGGTTGGCTTCAAGGATCAGCTCGACGGGGTCGTTGAACTCCTTGCCGTTCAGCGCCACGGGCTGGCCTTCGTTGAAGGTCACGGACACTTCCTCGGCCTTCACTTCGACCTCGGGCTTCCAGAACGCCACACCCATGATGGGGTTGACGATGCGGATGCCGCTGGACAGGAACTCCAGGTCCTTGGCCTCGTGTGTGGCGCCCAGCATGTTGCTGTCCGTGCTGTAGGCCTTCTCGGCGCTCATCTTGTAGCCAAAGCCGGCCTGGGTCATGAACGCCGACATTTCGGCGCGGCCGCCCAGCTCGTCGATGAACAGTTGGTCCAGCCACGGCTTGTAGATCTTGAGCGAGGGGTTGGTCAGCAGGCCGTAGCGGTAGAAGCGCTCGATGTCGTTGCCCTTGAAGGTCGATCCGTCGCCCCAGATGTTGACGTCGTCCTCCTTCATCGCGGCCACCAGCATGGTGCCGGTCACGGCGCGACCCAGGGGTGTGGTGTTGAAGTAGGTCAGGCCGCCGGTGCTGATGTGGAAGGCGCCAGCCTGCAGGGCGGCAATGCCTTCGTGGGCCAGTTGCGTGCGGCAGTCCACCAGGCGGGCCTTCTCGGCGCCGTATTCCATGGCCTTGCGGGGGATGGCGTCGTAGTCGGGCTCGTCGGGCTGACCCAGGTTGGCGGTGTAGGCGTAGGGCACGGCGCCCTTGAGCTTCATCCAGTGCAGTGCGGCGCTGGTGTCCAGGCCGCCGGAGAAGGCGATGCCGACCTTTTGGCCGAGGGGGAGGTTCTGGAGGATGGTTGCCATGGAATCTTCTTCAAAAATGATAGCTGCCAGCGCATTGTGGACTAGCGCTAGAGGCCAAAATCAATCAAATTTCAGCCCGAACATCTCAGCCGAAATGGCAGATGTAGTGGTAGGCCTCGGTCACGCGGATGTCGAACTTGGAATTGCCGGGCACGCTGAACTTCTCGCCTGCGGACGATTTCACCCATGCGTCGGTGCCGGCCAGCTTGTATTCGCACGAGCCCGCCACGCATTCCATGATTTCAGGGGCGCCGGTGTTGAACGTGAGCGTTGCGGGCAGCACCACGCCCACCGACTTCTTCGTGCCGTCCGGGAAGGTGATGCCGTGGCTCACGCACTTGCCGTCAAAGTACACATTGGCCTGGGTGGTGACGGACACGCCGTCGATTTTTTCGGTGGTCATGGATGCGCGGGTAGGAATGGAGGAAACCCGCGATTTTAGGGCAGGGTGCTGACGCATTGGGCTGTGCGACCCAACGAAACCCGTGCCCGCCGCCGCTTGCACCAAGAAAAAGAGCCCCGAAGGGCTCTTTGTTCACTGGCTTGTGCGGCTATGCTGCCAGCCTTCAACGCCAGTAAGGGTTGCGGTGGTGCGGGTAGTAGGGGCGGCCGCTGTCGTAGCCGTATTCAATCACCGTCACCGGGGGCGTCACATAGGTGGGGGGCGCCTGGTACACCGGCTGCACGGGGTAGGTGGAGGTCACCACACCCGGTTGGCTGTAAACACCCTGGGCTGCATACGGGTCGGGTTGTGTGGAATAGGTCTGGCCAGCGGGCTGCACGTTCACCGGGATCCAGCGGCCTGGGTCGTTCTGGGTGCGGGTGGTGTACTGGCGGCCTGCGTATTCATACACCACGTTGTAGCCTACGGTACGGTTTTCGTAGTATGTCTCGGTGGAGCAACGCTGCACGTTCTGGTACTGCGGCTGGCCGTTGCCCTCGATCTGGTTGCCTACTACGGCGCCACCCAGCACCCCGATGGCGGTGGCTGCTGCGCGACCGCTGCCCTTGCCGATGGTGTTGCCCACAGCGCCCCCGGCAATCGCGCCAATCACAGCGCCGGCGCCCGTCGTGCGGTTGCCGTTGTAGACGGTCTCGTTGCCACACACCTGCTGCGGAACGCCGACCTGCTGAATGATGGGCGTGGCAGACAGCACACGGCCTTGTTCCTGAGCGCTGGCCACGACGGCGACGGCTGCCAGGGCAGAAAAAATGACGATCTTTTTCATGGAGAAACTCCTTTCGGGTCGGTACATAACGCACCAGACTGCAGAAAAGTTTAGGCCCGCAAGGTCAATTCGGGGCCCGGACGCCGTAAATCTGCGTAAAGATTTGTGCGATTTTCCCGCGTTCCCCGTCCCAAGTCAGCCCTTGGATGCGCCATTCGGCCCGCCAGGCCACTGCTCCGGCACAAATCCGACGGTCACATGCAGGCCTTGGGCGTCCTGCCACTGCACCACGGGGCGCTTGATCACACTGGGTTGTTGCTGCATCAGGGCACTGGCGCTCGCGTCGCCCTGCACCGATGCCTGTGTGGCTGCGTCCAGCTTGCGCCAGGTGGTCCCTTGACGATTGACCAGCTTCTGCCAGCCCACGGCCTTCAGCCAGCCAGGGAGCAGCTCGGTGGGAACGCCTTGCTTTTTGAGGTCATGAAACTGGACTTCCAGCCCTTGTTCTGCAAACCAGGCGCGGGATTTTTTGACGGTATCGCAATTGGGGATGCCGTAGACGGTGATGGCGGTATTCATGCCGCGCATCATCCTCGAAATCGCGGGGGTGAATGCTGGCTCGGCGACAATCTCCGGCTGTATGCAAACCAAACCCCACACCCTGGAAGGCTGGCTGCGCCATTGCGAGCAGCTGCACCCCCGCAACATTGATATGGGCCTGGATCGGGTCGCCGAAGTCGCCCGCCGCATGGCGCTGCGGTTCGAGTGCCCGGTGATCACGGTGGCGGGCACCAACGGAAAAGGGTCGACCTGCGCCATGCTCGAAGCGGTGGCGCTGCAGGCGGGTTATCGCACCGGCGTGTACACCTCACCGCATTTGGTGCACTTTGAGGAGCGCTGCCGTGTGCATGGCGAAATCGTGTCGGCGGCGGACCTGGTACCCCATTTCGAGGCGGTGGAGAGCGCCAGAACTCAGAACGGAAATGAGGTGTCTCTCACGTACTTTGAGTTCACCACCCTGGCCATCCTGCGCTTGATGAGCCATGCGTTGCTGGAT
>NZ_QAIM01000422.1:0-4358 GCF_003061035.1 Acidovorax sp. HMWF018 | reverse complement strand
GTGGCAGACACGGCGGCACTGGCAGCCCTGCTGCTGCCCATGATGGTGAAGGCCGGGCACGACAAGGCGCGCGCAGGCGGGCTCATTGCCTCGGCGTGCATCATCGCGCCGGTGATTCCGCCGTCCATCGGCTTCGTGGTGTTCGGCGTCGCGGCCAATGTATCGATCAGCAAGCTCTTCCTGGCGGGCATCGTGCCCGGGCTGCTGATGGGGCTGGCGATTGCCATCACCTGGTACTGGGTGTCGCAGCGCGAAAACGTCACGCCGCCGCCCAAGGCCACCACGGCCGAGAAGCTGCAGGCGCTCAAGGAATCGACCTGGGCGCTGTTCCTGCCGGTCATCGTGATCGTGGGCTTGAAGATGGGCGTATTCACACCCACTGAAGCCGCTGCCGTCGCCGCGGTCTATGCCCTGCTGGTGGCCACGCTGGTCTACCGCGAGCTGCACTGGCGCCAGCTGACCGATGTGTTCATCAGTGCCGCCAAGACCACCGCCGTGATCATGTTCCTGGTGGCGGCCGCCATGGTCAGCGCCTGGCTCATCACCGTGGCGGATATCCCGCGTCAACTGGTGAGCCTGCTCAAGCCCTTGATGGAACACCCCACGCTGCTGCTCATCGCCATCATGGTGCTGGTGATGGCCGTGGGCACCGCCATGGACATGACGCCCACCATCCTCATCCTCACGCCCGTGCTGATGCCGGTGGTGAAGGCGGCAGGCATCGACCCGGTCTACTTCGGCGTGCTGTTCATCATCAACAACGCCATCGGGCTCATCACCCCGCCGGTCGGCACCGTGCTGAACGTGGTGGCGGGCGTGGGCAAGATGCGCATGGATGACGTGACGCGGGGCGTCATCCCGTTCATGGTGGCCCAGTTCGCGGTGATGTTCCTGATGGTGCTGTTCCCGTCCCTCGTGCTGGTGCCGATGCGGTGGTTTACGGGATGAACCAGCGGTTTTGAAGCAAAAAGTGCCGAAAGCGCTAGTGGATCTTGCGCTTGCCGCTATCAAATCAGGAGTTACTCACCCCTAAGCGCTGTTCAGTTGGCCACCGTGAAACGCTTTTGCACGTGGCGTGGTGTTTCCAGTTCGTCGGCCATTGCCACCGCCAGGTCGGCCACGCTGATGCTGCCAGGCTGGTCGCCGTTCATCAGCGGGGCCTCGTCGCCCAGGCGGTACTGGCCGGTGCGCTCGCCGGGCTGCAGCAGGATGGGGGGCGAGAGGAAGGTCCAGTCCAGCGTGTTTTCGGTACGGATCCAGTTCAGCGCCTCGCGCGCGGCCAGGGCGCCCTGCTTCCATTCGGCGGGGAACTGGGGCGTGTCCACCAGTTGCACACCGGGTGCCACAAACAGGCTGCCCGCGCCGCCCACCACCAGCAGGCGGCGCACACCGGCGGCCTTGGTGCCGTCGATGATGGCGCGCGTGCCTTTCAGGAACTGGTCGTGGATGTCTGGCACCGTCCAGCCGGGGTTGTAGGCGCTCACCACCGCGTCGTGGCCCGCAACGGCCTTGGCCACCTGGGTGGCGTCCTGCGCGTCTGCGGCGACCACGGTCAGACCTTCGCGGGCCGTGAGCTTTGCCGGGTTGCGGGCCAGCACGGTCACACGGTGGCCGCGTTGCAGCAGTTCGTTCAGCACGGCCGAGCCGACAAAACCGGTGGCGCCAATCAGGGCGATGTTCATATCGATGTCCTTGGGGTCAAAGTTGTGATGTAGTGAGAATAGGAACTTGTCAAAACAGGCGGTAGATGGCTAAAACCGCCTTTTCTTTGAAGCTGTACTTCACAATCGAACGCATGGAAGACCTCAAACGCATGGCCGTCTTTGCCTCGGTGGTGCAGCACGGCTCGATGAGCGGCGCCGCGCGCGCACTGGGCATGAGCACTTCGGCGGTGAGCCAGCAGGTGCGCAAGCTCGAAAGCGACGGCGGCGTGACGCTGCTGCACCGCTCCACGCGCAAGTTGGCGCTCACCGAGGCGGGCCAGCGTTACCACGCGCGCTGCGCTGCCATGTGGGCGGCGGCGGAGCAAGCGCGCGCCGAGCTGGCAGCCTCCCGCGATGCGCCCAGTGGCGAATTGCGGATGTCGGCCACCGTGGGTTTTGCGCGGCACATCGCACCCGCCCTGGGTGAACTGCTGGCCGCGCACCCGGCGCTGCGCCTGCGGCTGCTGGTGGACGACTCCACCATCGACCTCATCAACGCACGCATCGACCTGGCCGTGCGCTACGGGCGCCTGGCGGATTCAACCTGGGCGGCCCGGCGCCTGGGGGGCATGAGTTGGTACCTGTGCGCATCACCCGAATGGGTGGCCGCACACGGCGTGCCCCAGCACCCGGATGCGCTGCTGTCCCATAGCTGGCTGGGCTTCGCGCGCGAGGGGGGCGGGTTGCTCATCGACCTGCGCAGTCCCAGCGGCGAGCCGCGCGCACTGCGGGTGGAGCCGCGCATTGCCAGCAACAACCAGCTCTCGATCCAGCAGATGTGCGAGGCCGGGCTGGGCCTGGCGCTGGTGGGCAGCATGGATTCGCACGAAGCACTGCAGGCCGGCCGGCTGGTGCGCCTGCTGCCCGACTGGTCGTTTGGCACGCTGGACATCTGGGCCGTCACGCCCCAACGCGATGCCCAGCCCGCCAAGGTGCGCCGGTCGATTGCGGCACTGCATGCCTACCTGCGGCAGGTGCCCGGGATTTCGGACTGAAAGCGGCCAACAAAACGCTTCTGGCGTCGTTGCCGCGTCTTGTCGTACTGCTCGCACTGCCTGCGACGCAGCGCCTGGCCAGAACCGCTACGCTGGGTTTTGTGAGCCGCTCCGAGCCTTCCTCGTCGGCACCCATCGATTTTTTATCGCACGGACCCACAAATTCCATCGTTGCGTGGGCGCCTTGCTCTGCCTACAGTTGCGGCTCCCTGGCCAGGGTTTGTTTGATGGATTGACCCCACCACCCACCGGAGACCCGACATGACGACCAACCCGCCACTGACCTTCCCCATCGACCGCGTGCTGACCGCCTTCGAGCAGCAAGACGTGCCCACACTGCTGGCCACCATTGCCGACGATGTGGACTTCCGCATTGACCACTACCGCGACGATGCCGACACCCGTTGGCAAATCGCCCGCAACAAGGTCGAGGCGATGGCCGTGGTGCAGCGCCTGGGGGTGGAGGTGTTCCCGCGCGGCACGGAAATCCTGCACACCCACAGCCAGCCGCTGGGCAACGACTGGGTGCTCACGCACTTTCACCAGCGCTTCTTTTATGCGGTACAACAGCGCGAAGTGGAATCCGTGACCTGGATTACCAGCCATTCGCAGAACGGCCAGGTGGACTATTTCCGCGAGACCGTCACCACCATCACCCCCGTCTGACCACCCGATCCAAGAAAGGCCGCGCCACCATGCTGTTTGACCTGCGCGCCCTGGGCTACTTTGTAGCGGCCTATGAAGAGCGCTCGGTCACTGCCGCATCGCGCCGCTGTTTTGTGGCGCAGCCGTCCATCAGCATGGCCATCAAGGGGCTGGAGGATGCGCTCGAAACCACCCTTTTTGAGCGCAGCCGCCAGGGCCTGGCCCCCACACCTGCCGCGCACCGGCTGTACCCCCGCGCCTGCAGCCTGCTGGCCCAGTCCAGCGCCATGGTGCGCGACTTTCGCGATGCACCACGTGAAACGCTGGGCATCTTCCTGCAGGACGACCTGATGGTGCAGCAGGCCACGCCCCTGTTCGCACACATCGCGCAGGAGCTGCCCCACACCATGGTGCGGCTCACCGCCAGCGCGCAAGAGGCGCGGCTGCGCATGGTGGCCGAGCACTGCAAGCCGCCGGGCGACACCTTTGTGCCGCTGTGGCACGAGCCCTATGTGATGCTGGTGCCCGAGCTGCACCCGCTGCGCTTCAAGAAGCGCTTTGGCCTGGCAGACATTGAAAACCTGCCCCTCATCGAGTGGCCCTATTGCCCGCTGCACCAGTCCTTCATCCGTCTGCTGGCCGAGCGGGGGATTGCGCTGCAGGTGCAGGCCAGCGCCGCGCGCGAGGAGCTGCTGCTGCACATGGTGGACGCGGGCATGGGCCTGGCCGTGGTGCCGCAGTCGCATGCAGCCCAGGCGCGCCGCGCGCTCACCCGCCCGCTGGACGGGCCCCTGGCCTTCTCGCGCCACATTGGCCTGGCCTGCGACGCGTCGGACGCGCCCCTGCTCGGTCTGCTGCACCGCCTGGCGGACGGCATGAAGGCCACCGCAGCCCAGCCCGAGCCCGTGCAGCGCAGTAATGTGGTCTGATCCCCTGCCCCATCTACCCCTCTGGCCACCCCCATGATTCTGGAAATTGCCCACCTCACCATCCGCCCCGGCCAGACCAGCGCGTT
>NZ_QAIM01000421.1:23772-27091 GCF_003061035.1 Acidovorax sp. HMWF018 | reverse complement strand
GGGCTGTGCCCGCGGCCCCCGGGGCAGAGGGCGGCGCACAGGTTGTGGATTGGACCATGCAAGCCCCATGCCGGGCTTGTCGTGCGTCAAATTCCGGGTGCCCGGCGGCCGCACTGTTCGTTGGTTGTTTACTCCTGATTTGATAGCTGTAAGCGCTTATAGATCAAGCGCTATCGCCAGTTTTTTGCAGAAATGGGACGGACTGCAGGCGCGCAGCGGCCATGGCCCCGTCAATCAGCCGCGTGATGTGTGACTGCGGCGCCATAGGCGCCAAGGCACTCACCCGTGCCCGCCCCGTGTTGCCAATGGGCAGCCGCGCCAGCGCATGGCCCAGCGGCACCAGGGCCAGCCGCAGCACCTGTCCACCGGACTCGCGCAGGTCGCGCAACTGCAGGGCGTAGCGCAGCATGGCTGTGTGCGACCGCCAATGCAGGGACAGCGTGGTCTGCCCCAGCACATGCGCGGCCTCCAGCCAGTGCCAGCGGGTGGCGGGCGGTGCGCTGGCATCGCGTGCGAACGCGGCCAGCAGGTGGTCGAACGCGCGCTGCGTGTGCAAGGGGTCAGCCATGGGCCCCGCCGCGTGGTGCGCCGCCAGCTGGTGCCAGCGCCGCTGTCGGTGCCGGTAGAACAGCTGGGCAAACGCCGCGCTCAGCGGCGTCATCAGCCACGGCAGGTGGCGCGCGACCACCTCGATGTCGTCGGTGTAAAGCGTGCGGCCGTCCGGCATGGGTTGCAGCGTGATGCGATGGTCCCAGCGCCGCATCAGCGTGCCCTCGCCGTTGTCGCGCAGCGTGGGCCATGCGCCGTCCTGCGCGGCGGGCTCGATGGAGATGCGCACGGTTTGCGAACCCATGGGCAGCAACCCCAGCAGCCACATCTGCAACGGCAGATCCCCGGGAGACCAGTGGCTGGGCCAGGGCGCGCCGCCGGGGCGCGTGAACCGCACCAGGGGCGCCGTGATGTGGCGAAACACGGCGGTGCTTTGCAGTTGCGCAGCCACCCATTCGGGCGGTGCGTTGAGCGGAGTGGACAGGCGTACGCGCATGGCTCAGTGCCCGTGTGCTGCGGGGGCGCCGGCGGTGCTGGCCAGCTCTTGCCGTGCGTGGCGGATCACGCTCCAGCCGCCGCTGATGGCCAGGCCGGCCATGACGGCGGCCACCACCAAGTCGGGCCAGGCCGTGCCCGTGCCCAGCACCCCCAGCGCAGCGGCCATCACGGCCAGGTTGCCCAGCGCATCGTTGCGGGTGCACAGCCACACGCCGCGCATGTTGGCGTCACCCTCGCGCCATGCGTAGAGCAGGGCGGCCACACCGAGGTTGGCCGCCAGCGCCAGCAGGCCCACGCCACCCATGGTGAAGGGCTCGGGCGGCACCCCTTGCCACACCCCCCACGCCACCCGGCCGATCACGAACACGCCAAAGGCCAGCATGCTGGCCCCCTTGAGCAGCGCGGCACGTGCCCGCCAGGTCAGCGCCATGGCGAGCACCCACAGCGACAGGCCGTAGTTCGCAGCATCGCCCAGAAAGTCGATGGCGTCGGCCAGCAGCGACGCCGAGCCCGACTGGGCGCCCGCGCCCAGCTCCACCACAAACATTGCGGCGTTGACGATGAGCGCAATCCACAGGATGCGGCGGTAGCGCGGGTCTGCGCTGGCGGGGGCGTCGTGGCTGTGGCCGGGCGCGCCGTGGTCGTGGTGGCCGTGATGGCAATGGGCTGACATGGTGTTTTCTCCTGGCGGTTTTTGATAGCGATGGCATCATTGGAAACCTTGAAGTCACTTGAAGGTCAACCCCATGGACTCCCACGCTGCACAGTTCCGCATTGGCGAGGCCGCCCAGCAGTCCGGCGTGTCGGCGGCCAATATCCGGTACTACGAAAAAGAGGGGCTGCTGCCGCCCGGCGCGCGCGGCGACAACAGCTACCGCCTGTACAGCAGCGCCGACGTGCACCAGCTGCGTTTCATCCGCCTGTGCCGCGCCATGGACATGTCGCTGGACGAGGTCAGGACCTTGCTGGCGCTGGACTGGGACAGCAAGACGGACTGCCATGCCGCCTGCGACACGCTGGATGCACACCTGGTGCATGTGCGCACCCGCCTGGCCGAACTGCAGGCGCTGGAGGCCGACCTGCAGGCGCTGCGCAGCCGCTGCGACGGCGCTGACGCCACCTGCCACATCATCGAAGCGCTGCATGCGCGGGCTGACGCGCAGCCCGTGGGCGCCATCGCCATGCCCAGCCAGGGTAAGCGCCATGTGTGAGCAGTTGTGGTGCGGTGTGGCTGTGTAGGGGCTATTTGCTACTCAATTAATAGCTGCTCAGGCATATTCTTCTAGCGCTACCGCCCGAAAATGGCCCAGATATCTCCAGCAACCCGCCACGGGCTGCCCTGGCGCATGCCCCCGCTATGATCCGCCCATGATCTCGCGCCTTCCCGGCCTCTCCCTGCCCGAACGTGTGTGGAACACGGCGCGGCGCTGGGCGGTGGCCTGGTGGCGCATCCTGTACCTGGGCGCGGTGGTGCTGGTGCTGGTGTTGTCGCCGTCCAGCTACGGCAAGGGCACGCGCCGCGCACTGGCTCGGCACCTGTATCTGGACACGGCGCCGGTGCTGCTGGGCTTTACGGTGCTGGCCGCGCTCATCAGCCTGGTGCTCACACGCATCGTGGTGGTCACGGCGCTGAGTTACGGCCTGTCGCGCTACGCGCTGGAGATGGTGATCCGCGTGCTGGTGCTGGAGCTGATCCCGCTCACGGCCGCCTTGTTTGTGGCCATGCGTTGCACCATCCCCAACGGCTCGCAGCTGGCGCACCTGCGGCTTACGGGCCGGTTCGAGGCGCTGCGCCGCCAGGGCTCCGATCCGGTGCGCATCGAACTGCTGCCCCGCGTGATTGCCGGGGTGTTTGCCTGCGTCACGCTGGCTGCGCTCAGTTGCGTGGTGGCGCTGGTGCTGGCGTACCTGGGGGTGTACGGCTTCAACATGGCGGGGCTGCCGAGCTACACGCGCATGTTCGGCCAGGTGTTTTCGCCCAGCGTGACCATGGTGTTTGTGCTCAAGACCCTGTTCTTCAGCCTGGCCGTGGCGCTGATCCCCATGGCTGCCGGGCTGTATGACAGCGGCGAACGCACCCAGCCCGACTCGGAACTGGGCGGCCTGGCCCGCATGTTTGCGGTGCTGCTGCTGATCGAGGTGGCCTCGCTCATGGGCAACTACTACTGACGGCCCGCGCCAGTCACACCCACCCGCATAAACCCACGACATGAACGACCATCCTCCTCACCCATCGCATGGCCCCGCCGGGGCCGACGCGCCTCCGGTCGAG